>JABDBK010000001.1:0-125165 GCA_013288655.1 Gammaproteobacteria bacterium
TACTTGTCGCGGGTTTGCGCTCTAGAGATGGTGCATCATTTCAGATGTTACAACAAATCATAAATAATAAAGTAAAGTTTGTTTTATCTGTAGCATTATTTTTGGAATATGAAGATGTGCTTAAACGTAAATCATTTTTAAGCACCACCGGTCTTCGTGTCAAAGATGTTAATGCAATTCTTGATATGCTGGCAGACAAATGTATTAAAACCAATGTATATTATTTGTGGAGACCACAATTGAAGGATCCGAATGATGATATGGTACTTGAAACCGCTATTAGTGGATCAGCGGATGCCATTGTCACATTTAATATGAGGGACTTTTTAGTAGCAGCCGAAAAATTCAATACAAAAATTATGCTGCCAAAAGATTATTTATCTTCATTGAGGATTACAAAATGAGTAAATATGCCTTAAGGTTACCGAATTCGCTATTTGAACATGCTAAGCATTTAGCAGCGAAGGAAAATACATCCTTGAATCAATTATTTATCACGGCCATAGCTGAAAAACTTGCCGTGCTTGATACCGAAGATTTCCTACTCATGAGAGGAAAATCAGCGAGTAAAAAGGCTTATTTAGAAGCATTAAATAGAGTAAAAAATTCAAAACCTATACCAGGTGATGAAATAGAATAGATGCATCTTTTCGCTTGATTCTCATCACTCACGTCTTCTTTTAAGAGAACCTTGAGAAGAAGGTTTAATTCTATCAACTAAAGCATCATATCGTGGAAGTATTTCCTCCAGTGGAAGCTTCATTTCTTTTACTAAAGCTTCATATTTATTTAATTGTTTCATTAACGAATCAACTTCAGTAAAAACCCTGCTCAATTGATCTTTTTCTTTTAAATTTTCTGCTTTATATAATAAAGCCCACATTTTGTCATATATAATTTTAACAAAAACATTTTCTGCATCAGGCATAATGTTACTTAATTTAACTCTATCTAATGCTATATCTGCATACTTTAATATGGAATCAATATCATTTAATTCCTTTGACACAATTATGACATTAGAACATAAAGTTAGATATTCTTTATAATCATCTTTAAAATTTTTATCAAATTTTATGAGATTCAAATAAATTTCTAAAGCAAATTCATAATATTTTTTTGCTATTTGAAAATTTTGAGACGTATGATGATTTTCATTATCTATAAAAAAAATTCCTGCTATAGTTATAGCTTGATGAATCTTAGAACATGAGTCACGTACAAGCTTTTCTCGTCCTGGAAATGAGCTTGTCATCATTTCTTGAAAAATAACATTTCTATCGGATATCGATTTTATATAAGGATATTCTATAATCCATCGATTACAGTTAATTTCTAAATTTTGACTTCGTTGAGTGTAGCGATTACTTAATTTATCTTTTTGTTGGGCAATGATAGCCTTCACTGTCTTATGATAGGAATCAAATTTAATTTCTATCATACCATCTCGAATTTTCATACATCTTAATAAAGCTCTTATTCGATTTATACCTTCTCTAATTCCAATACCGAATCGATAATCGGGATCTATTAATGCATCTCCAATAGGTAAAATTGTAGGATAATCATCCGATTCAAAATAATATGGGGTAGTTTCTTTTGGTTGCATATCAATAATATTAAAACGGGGCTTAGGGTGAAGTTTATATCTTTCCGAAACTTTTAAATGAGCAAATGGAACATCCTCGTGTATGATTAACTTTAATACGGCTTTAACCCAATTTTCATGATCCTCTGTTTTTAATTCTTCTGGCATCTCTACATACAGACAGACTTTGTTAGGCTTAATTGGCTTCACTACCACTTGCGGCTTACCGAAATGTTCCCAACCAAATTGTCGACGAAGTTTACAAATTTCAACTAATGGTAATAGATTTTCAAATTTTGGTGAAGTAGATAATGTATCAGCAACTGTCACTTGATTTTTTACTAATTCATCTATATATTTTTGTTCCATTCCTACATAAGCAATAAAATGTTTTTTAACGGGATTCTTTCCCACATCACTGAATTGAAACGGAGGATTTTCTTTTTTCTTTTCGTAAATTTGATTTACTGTGGATAGTACACTTCTTTTAGAACCAGTCGCATCAATAATTAAATCACATGGTATAGTTTTAATTTCTCCTGATGATAACCTAACTTCAGCACCGTTTTTAGTTAAATTCGTAAATCTACCCGTAATACGAGTAATCTTCTCTTCTTCAACAAGTATTTTTTCTAGCGCGTTTTCCAAATCTTTTATCCCTGTTTTGCTCAGAGAAAGCTCGCCCGATGGCCTGACTTCTTTCTTCAAGTATTTTGAAATTTTGTCAAAAATGTCAGAATTTAGAATACCGGGTCTTGTGCGAAGTTGTCTTTCCTCAATTTGAATTGGATTCAAACCTAATTGTTTTAATTTATAGACGAAACAATCACCTATGGGACCTGCTCCCACTACAAGAATATTTTTATACGTTCGGTCTCTTGGTAACATATCAATGCACCTCATTAGTAGCATTTAATATAATTATACCTCAAGTAGACCTTTTTTTGGTCTAAAAATCTTTATTTAATCACTATGTGTACCACCTACTGTCAACATATCCACTAGCAAAGTAGGTTGGCCTACACCTACGGGTACGCTTTGACCGTCTTTACCACAAACGCCAATGCCAGAATCAAGTTGCAAATCGTTTCCAACCATGGAAATTTTATTCATGACTTCAACGCCATTGCCGATTAAGGTTGCGCCTTTAACAGGTACAGTTATTTTTCCATTTTCGATCAAATAAGCTTCACTTGCTGAAAATACAAATTTACCTGAAGTAATATCAACTTGCCCACCGCCAAAATTCACGGCATAAATACCTTTTTTAACAGATGCAATCATTTCTCCAGGTTCTGATTTGCCGCTTAACATATAGGTATTTGTCATACGCGGCATAGGCACATGCGCATACGATTCGCGTCTGCCGTTTCCGGTTGACTGCATGCCCATGAGCCTAGCGTTACGTTTGTCTTGAATATAATTTTTGAGAATACCGTTTTCTATCAATACGGTGCATTGCGTAGGCGTACCTTCATCATCGATATTTAATGAACCACGGCGGTTTGGCAACGTCCCATCATCTACCACGGTACACAACGGTGATGCGACTTTTTCGCCCATTTTGCCGCTAAATACAGATGTACCTTTTCGATTAAAATCACCTTCTAAACCATGTCCCACTGCCTCATGCAAAAGCACACCAGGCCAACCTGGACCTAATATGACTGGCATCATGCCTGCAGGTGCATCGATAGCTTCAAGGTTTACTAAAGCCTGACGCACGGCCTCCTTACCATAACCAAGACCACGATCTTCATCTAAAAAATACTGATAATCAAATCGACCGCCGCCACCTGCATATCCTGACTCGCGTCTACCATTTTGTTCAACAACGACACTGACATTTAACCTGACTAAAGGTCGTACATCCGCTGCAATATGTCCATCGCTAGCCATCACAAGAACAATTTCATACTCTGAAGCCAAAGCAACACTCACTTGAATGACACGAGGATCTAATTTTCTTGTATACACATCAATTTTTTGTAATAAGGCAATTTTATCGTTCTCATTGAGTGAATCTAGCGGATTTAATGGCAAATAGAGATGGTGGCCTTGTGACCACACGTGAGATTTAATGATTTGTTGGCCATCCTGATGGCTAATACTTTTTGCTGCTTGCGCTGCCTGTTCGAGTGCTGGCAATACGATATCGTCGGAATATGCAAAGCCAGTTTTTTCACCACTCATGGCCCGCACGCCTACGCCACGATCAATATTATAGCTCCCGCCTTTAATAATGCCATCTTCAAGCACCCATGATTCTGAATAAGAAGACTGAAAGTATAAATCGGCATTATCAATAGTATTGCCTAACACTTTACCCAAAACATGTTGTAATTGGTGGTCTGTAATACCTGCCGGGTCTAATAAATCATGTCTTGCGATGTCGAAATTATTTGTCATTCTTACTACCTTCTACTGCAAAAATCTTACGTTAGTATTATGTATGAGTGTCATGAAATCAAAACATTATTGAAAAAAATCATCCAATGTTATTATTTTTGTGACCAGCTCTTCAGAATAGTTATTTTTCTTTAATCCGGTTGCGCTAATTATTGCTAGAAAAATTTGTTTTTTAGTCTGTGTACTTTCTATAAATACTTTTATTTTACGCTTAAGATTCTCCGCATAACTTTTATCAATGGAAAACATTTTGTCTGTATATTTGATCTCACATACTGTTATAGCATCATCACTCCTATCTATTAATAAGTCTATTTGCGCACCTTGTGTTATGTTTTTTCTTGAAACTAGGCGCCAAGAAGATATATTATCTGCGGTTTTAATGTTAAGTGCTTTTACAATTTTATCAATATGTTTATAACATACTGCTTCAAACGCATATCCCGCCCAAACATTATAAATGGGTTTCTCAATTTGTTTAAGCCAATAGTTATCTGGTAGCTTCTTTATTTTTTTAGAATATAGCCAATGAATGTAAAATAAGCTAAATTCATCAGTAACTTTAAAATATTCACCTCTTTGTTTATTCCATGGTATATGAGTCTCAATAAAACTGGTTCGTTCTAAATCATGTAATCGCGCAGTAAGACGACCTCCGCCCGGTGATAATTTTGATAGTGACTCAATTTCAGCTCTACTTAATCCTTCTTTCTTTTGTGAAATAAGTTTTATTAATTCAATATAAGTTTCTGCTTCATTAAAAAGTGATCTAAATAATTTTGTAAATTCATCTCTTAATGGAGCTTTTTTGTCAAAAAAAATATTTTGGATATTTTCAGCAGATGACAATCCTTTTTCTACATAATTTAAGTAGTATGGAACACCTCCAAGCGCCATATATATTTCTAAAGTATGACGTTTGTTACATCTAATATTTCTACTTAATAAATATTCATGCGTTTCTTCTAAATCAAATGGGTCAAGTTTAATTTCACAAGTACATCGGTTATGTAAACCACCTTTATTATAGATGATGTTTTTTATTAACCAAGAAGCACTTGATCCACAAACGATTAAAATAAAATTTGATTTTGTTGACCAATAACGATTCCAGTAATAATCTAGCGCTTCTAAAAAACCTGATTTTCTGGTTGCCATCCAAGGAACTTCATCCATGAATAGAACCTTTTGGCGATTATCATTTGAATTTTCGATAAGTTGATTTAAAGTTCTAAAACAGTCATCCCATGAAGTAGGAGTTTTAATTTGAATGCCATGCGTAAATGCTTTAGACATAGCATCTGCAAAATGACGCAATTGTTTTTTTAAAGCACCATTTTGCAACCCTGTGGATTGAAAAAATAAACAGTCTTGTTGGCTAAAAAATTCTCGTATTAAAAATGTCTTCCCAATACGTCTTCTGCCATACAAAACGACAAACTCTGCATTTGAAGATTTTGAAATCTTTTTAAGAACTTGTACTTCTTTTTTTCTACCTATTAACATAAATTTTATACCGGACAGATATAACATCATTATAAGTGTCCGATATAATTTTTACAAGTTCTTATATCGGACACTTATAATGATGCTATATCTGTCCGATAAATAAGAATTTATTTTTGATATTTTTTTAATTCTGTACTATCTTAATACATTGCGCTACTATATTTTTATGGACTTGTCTTTCTTAAACGCAAAAGGATATTGCTATGAAACTAATCAATTTAATATTTTGTATATCTTTTGCGCTAGCCTTATCCGGCTGCGTGACGACTCAATCTCATAAAACAGCCACTCCAACTCCACCACCACAAAAAAATGCCTCAAAAAATCCTATTTCAGTGACTATATATACCGGAAAACAAAAGCCTGATAAACCTTATGTCATATTAGGTCATGAGACCGTTTCAAAATATAACCTTGTGGGTATTAAAAGACAGGAAGCCAATTTAAAAGATTCGATACGTCATCTTGCAGCGAAACAAGGAGGAGATGCTGTCATAGACATCGCGAATCATGGAGATAGTATCAGTTATACCGTGATTTCATATAAAAATTCATCGGTTGATACGACGAGTACAGATAAAGCTTAAAAACCTGTTCAACATCAACAGGTTTTGCCGGTAAGATTGTTGATTTACTTGAATGAAAATTTCAAACGATTTCGCCCTCGATATTCTTCTTCTGGCTTCTTTGGATCTACGACATAATCAACGATGATATTATGAATTGCTTTCGTTCCATGAAAGTGGTTAGTTTTAAATAAAGAAGACGTTAAATAATCACCGAATCTTACCGCAGACCGGATGTCTCTTTTTGCATTAGTAAGTGCATTTAAAGTGGAGATCACTTGATTGCCATTACTGTTTTCATCTATGTTGTTTATGACTACACCTGTATTTTTTTTGATATCAGCTAATATACTTACAACACGAGATACTTCCTTTTGTGTTAATTGTGTAAATTTATCCAAATCAGGATGAAGGAAGCCATCGTCATGCGCGTTCTTTCGAGAGCAGATCATGCCTGTTGCACAATCTACAACAGAGCATACCGCGCAGAATGCCGTCAATAGACCAGAGAGTGCAAGAACGTATCCAAGAAAGTCATACTCATCATCAAACTGAAAACTAAGTATTGAAAATGTTGTAAATATAGTAGTGCAAGCTATACCTTTTACACCTCTTAGAAAGCAAGACTTCTTGTTGGTAGATATTTTACTTTCAAGAATCTTTTCTGCTGTTTCTACATTTTCTAACTGGCAATGTAACTTTGTTGTAGTGAACTGTTGATTTCCCGTAGGATCGTCGTTATCGAGAACATTGAGTTGCACGTCTTCAGAGATAGTGCCATAGGCTTTTAATAAAGGCTTTTCTTCTGGAGCCGGAAATAGTAATCTTTCTTTCATATGCATTATCCTCGTTTTACAATTTTTTAAATCTAGATTTTAGACAGGTTGTCTCAAAATGATTAAATAAAGAGCTATTATACCATGTCTATGCTTAAGAAATGCTTAAGTTAGAAGAGGGTCAAGTATTGAATTGAGATAGGTTACTGCGGCAACAATACTGACCTCTTTTCATGCGCTACAGGTACAAGAAATTAGCCGGAGCCAACATTGTAAGACATTTAGGCAATTAATCTGGGAATTTGCTATACTAATCATATAGAAAGAAGTATAATCTCAGCGCATCAAGGAAGAACAAGATTTTTTCGTTATTATTTAAGGACATACTTAGATATTCTTAATTGATGGTGAATTATGGCTGTTAAAACATCTACATTTTCAGGTTGGCGGCTTTCCGGTAAAGACGCTGATGCCTTTTTAAAGCAAATCAGTGATCCTATGCCTGCTAATCCTTTAGCTTTAGCACAGGCTGCTATCGTTCGTGGTTGTCCTCTAGCTGAAGAATATCTAACCAAGGGTTACGCCACTTTTAGTCCAATGAAGAAAGAAAAAAAAGCGTCTCGAAAAGGCTAAGGCTGATGTGTGGTAGATACCGAAAATTTTACTCTTCGCCAAATTTTATCTAATGATGATACAACAAAACTTTCTCTTGGAAACGAGGCTTATACGCCTTTAAAAATTTTTTTGAAAAAGTCAGCATTTGACTTTCATCAATATGAAATTGCGAAAACCTATGTACTTATTAATCAGACTTCTTCATCTTCGCGAGTCTGGGGATATATAACTCTTATGAGCAGCGAGATTGTGTTAAATGAAGGACAACGTCCGCAAGAATCTTCAGCTACTTCGAGATATGAAGCTTTTCCAGCAGTTAAAATTGCACGATTAGCCATAGATAAGGCTTTACAAGGCAATGGATTTGGCACACGATTTTTAGATTGGTGTATTAACCATGTGAGATTAGCAATTATGCCTCATGTGGGGTGTCGGTTTATTGTTGTTGATGCTAAGCGTGATTCTGTTGCCTTTTATGAAAAAAGTGGATTTGTGTTACTAGATACGGAATCTAATCGTACAGATGATCATCCATTAATGTTTTTTGATCTATACAAAAGTAATATCTTATAGTCACAAAAAAATGCCTCAAAAAATCCTATTTCAGTGACTATATATACCGGAAAACATAAGTAAGAAAGCCTCCTCAGGATGAACTGTTTATAGTTTTTTTCGGCGTTTCTTCAGGCTTACCCAAATGCTGAATAATCTCCTGCTCATTAACCGGTTGGCTTTTATAAAGCTCTTGATAATTTTCGGGTTGCTGTGAACTGATCATATCATCAAATTTTTTGATTTGTGAACTAAATAAGTTAATAAAAAATGAACCGGAGACGAATTTTGGAGACTCATTTTTAAAAATATGCAGTGTCAATATAGACAAAAAGACAAGACTAATAATATAACCGCGTGTAAAACCAATCGCAGCTCCAATTTTACGATACACAACTGCTTGGGTGATAGTCAAAGATTCTGCATATCCCGAAAAAGTTATGCAAGCTTCTGTGATAGAAAAGACACTCACAAAACAAATTAATAGGCTAATGGTATACATAAGCTCATATGCCATACCCAATGTGAAAGGCCCTGCATCTATAGAATGAAGAAAATTTCTAATAAATTTATTATCAACAGCAGAAACCATAATAGGAGATTGATCAAGAAAATTAGCCAAAGGTACTGTAAATTTAATAGAGAAAATTAACGCGGCACTCAAACACATCAGTGCAATGAGTTCCTTACCCGCACCACGCGACATACCTCTAATGGTATTAACTACTAAAATCAAAAAAACGAAAAAATCCAAGCCGTTCCAACTGTTCATACTCTAAACCTTGTATTATTTAACCGGAGCCAATAAAGGTACACTACCTCTAATTAAAACCTCATGCTGTGGATAAGGTGGTTGAATGCCATGTGTTTCAAACGCTTGCCAAATCAAAACCAACACTTCAGAACGCACACTGATGCGTGACTTAACTTGTCGTAAATTCACAAAATAACGTACCTCAAATTCGATTTGTTCATCCGCCAATTCTTTAAGAAACACTTCTGAGGCAGGTTCTGATAATACATTTTGATGATTAGCAAGCGTTTGATATATCAAAGCCTGCACATCTGAAGGACTATCATGGCGACGGATTTTGATAGCAATAACCGTTCTTACAATAGAATCTTTTGCTGTCCAATTAGTAAATGTTTTACTAAAGATCTCTGCGTTGGGTACTAATACTTCCATATGGTCCCAGGTACGAACTGTGACTGCACGTCCTCCAATATGCATCACCTCGCCTTCATGAACACCTATCGTCACCGTATCACCGACACGAATGGGACGTTCTAATAATAGTAAAAAACCACAGGCAAAATTATTGGCCAGATCACGCAACCCTAAACCTACGCCGAATGCAAATGCACCAGCCACGACAGTCAATGCACGTAAATCAATACCCAATACACGCAATCCTATTAAAATACAAATCACAATCATCGTATATTGCGTTAATATGGCTATGCTGTTTCTGACACCCAAATCTTTAGTGCGTGACAACAAGAAACGATACATGAACTCACGAGTCCAGCGCCCAACCCAATATAAAATGGATACGATAATCATAAGTTCAATAATACTTATTAATGTAATGCTCGTATTTAAAATATCGACCAATGGGTAATGCAAAATATATTGTAAACGCTCCACCACTGGCGATTGCATGTCCCAACCATAAATATAAAATAAAACAATCCATGCTATTAAAAATAATGCGATACTTAATAACTTATCAAAAGGTTTTAGAAATGCTTCTGTCCATAACCAACCATTATTAACATGCCTTATAAAAAGATGAGAGAAAAACTCCATCATTTCACCTAAAATACCTCGAACAATTAGATACCCAATCAAAACCAAAAGAAAAATACTTTCATACCAAGACATCGTTAATACAAAATTAATAAAACCAAACACACCTATCACTGCATTAACCAATAATACAAGTGGAAATAACAATCCTAATAATCGTATCACTTTTCTAAAATAAGTACGATCATCATCGATATAATGCAGAATAAGCCCTGGCAACACATCCCAGGATTTTAATAAAAGCAATGACACTATAGCTACAAAAATTAAAAATAAACGATAGAATAAATCTTTAATTTCGTAAATAAGCGGCAATTGATGCAAAAATACCGTACATGCCGTAATCACACCACCTACTAAAATCGTCCATTTCAAACGGTAATATAACCTGACATCATGCCCTGCTCTATCATGCACCGTTTCAACCAAACAAAGTCTAGCCAGAGTTAAAATGGCTTTAAAAAATAACCCTACTAAACCCAGGTTTAGTAAAAAATTAAAATTTTGTGATGGGATACGCATAAATAACAAAAGCCAATAAACATTAGCTATAAAAGCGAAATCCCATAATACACTGTGAAATAATTGAATGCTTAACCATTTAGGATTGATATGCCCTAATTCATGATCGGGCACTCCCAACAAGAACCGTGCCAAAAATTTATTGATATACACAAATGTGACAAACCAGACGACTTCCAAAAATGCTAACGAGGCCCACACAAGCGCAGTGAAATGCGACAATGATTTAAGGATAGTTTGTAATAAACTTTTGAATACTTGATAAGCTAGTGTTGGTAATAAAATAATTTCATTACCTAAATCAAGCCATGCTTTTGCACCAAACCCTAATAAACCCTGTCGAGCGGACAATTCTTGCTGTAACGCTTGTTCTAATGTGGTTCGAAACGCAATCACATCATTACTCAAATCAAGAACACTTTTAATAGATGTTTTATACTGTGATTCAAGATCAGAAAGCTTAGCAAGAAATACATTGTCTTCTATCTTCTGTTGACTTAAAAAGCTTTTGCGATTATCCAGTATTTCCATTCTATCGTTTAATAATTCATTCAGTTTTACAAATTGTTTACCTAAAACTTGCATCTGATCGCTGACTTTGTTTAATAAGGCAATTGAACTACTACGAGAAATAGACACTTTAAATTGTTGAATTTGATCTTTGTAGCGCACTATCAACATTTGCAAATAGATAAAATTGGCATTTTCATTAGCATAAAAAATCTCATTCATGATTTTAGTATAAGCCACTCTATCTTTAGATTTTGTTTTTTCTAGATGGTGTAGCTCACCGTATAAAACACTTACCTGTTGTAACCACAGACTTTGTTGTCGCTGATAATCAATTTCTGATTTAGCTTGCTGTTCTTTAAGCTGGAGCATGGTTTGTGATTTGAGAAGATTTTCTATCTTATTATATCTCGCATGATAAAGCGATACGGTGTCTTCTGCGATAGATCGCAATTTATTAAGATAAGTTAATCGAGTTTTTTCAAGTCTTAATACATCTTTTTGATAAGCGAGTTGTGAGCTAAGCATTTTTGAACTAGGAACGCCTGTGCGCGTCATATTCATACTGAATACACTGGCTACATTAACTTGATTTTCAATCTCCTGAATATCTTTTTCTAAAAGAGTAATGGTCTGTTGGGCTTCTGAAAGTTCTATTCCTATGCTATCTAAATTAGCACTTGCAACAGCCATGTCAATTTTAATCCATTTTAACCATGATTTACTTACCTTATCAAAAGATAAGGTCGAAAATTGAGTATTTTGCATGCTCTGCAAATGATCGTATTCTTTTTTTGACTGAGATAATCGATTTTGAAGAAGATCAATTTGCTGTACTAATACTTTTGATTTATCTAAATAAAAGTCATCACCTATCTCACCTGGATAAGCGAATGCATAACCAAGTGCACATAGACTAAGCATGATGAATAAAATAAATTTATGCAATGGCTTCCGCATTATTTGATCTCACACAAGCGCGCAAATTAATTAATAAAATAATTCCTGGAAAAGATAACAAAAAGGCTATCCAATAAAAGTTAATCCAACCTGCATACTGCACTATCACAGCGGCAACTGGGCCCGCAAATACACGGCCTAAGGCAAATAATGCGGATAAAAAAGCATATTGTGTCGCACTAAATTTTACATTACATAATGACATTAAAAAAGCTACAAATGCAGCCGTACTCATGCCGCTACAAAATGACTCTATAAAAATGCATGATACCATTAAGAAATAATGTTTACCCGCCATGGCTAGCACAATAAACATAGCATTTGAAAATGCTTGTAATAAACCAAAGCCTATTAAGGCACGAAAAAGACTTATGCGCACCATGAATATACCGCCAACAAATACACCCATCAGTGTTGCAATCAAACCAAAAGTCTTAAACGCAATGCCCACATCCGTTAGGGAAAAACCCAATTTACCTAACAAAAAATTACTCATGAGTGCTAAAGCAAGTGCATCACCTAATTTATAAATCATCACAAATAATAAAATAAACACTATTTTGTCACGTGATAACAAGTCTTTAAAAGGTTGAACAACAAAAGTTGCTAAGGATTGCGGTGGCAATTTACAAGGTGTTTCCTTAGGCGCAAACAGCGTTGCTAGAATCGATAATCCAATCAAACCTGCTATCATTTCAAAGGTCACTTGCCAACCTAAATAATCCGCCATCACAAGTGCTAAACCACCCGATACTAACATGGCAACCCTAAAACCCAAGGTAACGGCTGCAGCCCCCAAGCCGCGCTCTTCAGAGTGTAAAATGTCTGTTCTATAAGCATCCGTTGCGATATCTTGAGTTGCAGAAATGAATGCAATGACAAGAGCAACCAAACTAATAATGCTGGGTTGTGTCGCAGGATTTAGTCTAGCCATAATGATAATAGCAACACATAGACCTAATTGAGTTAATAAAATCCAACCACGCCGTCTACCCAAAAATGGAGGAATAAACCTATCTAACAAAGGTGCCCATAAAAACTTCCATACATAAGGTAACCCTAGTAAGGTTAATGAACCAATGGTAAGTAAATCGACCCCAGACTGAGTAAACCAGGCTTGTAAACTCGACCCAGTGAGCGCTAAAGGCAATCCTGAGGAGAAACCTAAAAGTAATACTGTTTGAATTCGTCTATTAGTAATATAGTGTCCGAGCATTATCTTCAAACCCATCAAAATGATGCATATTTTATCATTATTCTGTTAAGATTGACACACAAAACAAAACCTAAACTCCAGGATAACTCATGGTAATCAGCATATTTGATCTATTTTCTATCGGAATCGGCCCTTCAAGTTCACATACCGTGGGGCCCATGAAAGCGGCACGCGAATTCGCATTATCGCTTCACACCAAAAACCTTTTAGCACAGACAAATAAGATAAAAATTGAATTATTTGGTTCCTTAGCCTTTACTGGAAAAGGCCACGGCACGGACAATGCGATTCTTTTAGGATTAGAGGGCTTTATACCCAGTACCATAGACCCTGAAATCATCCAACCTCGAGCAGGGCAAATTTTACACAGCAAGTCTATTAATCTGTTGGGAGAAAAGCTTGTTCACTTCAATACTGAAACAGATCTTCAATTTAATTATAAAGATCTACTCCCTAACCATACGAATGGAATGCGATTTTCAGCTTTTGATGATAAAAATAACACATTACTGAGTGAAATTTATTACTCTATTGGCGGAGGATTCATTACAAAAGAAGGTCAAATTAGCCCTTCTGATGATTTCAACCATAAAACGTTGCCCTATCCGTTCGAATCAACAAAAGACCTTATTAAACATTGTGAAACAAACCATATCACCATCAAGGATCTGATGTTGGCCAATGAAACTAGCTTACACGGTGAAGCCGAGGTTCGTGCCAGATTATTAGCTATTGCTGATGTGATGCGAAGCTGCATCAAAAAAGGCTGCCAAACCAAAGGAATATTACCAGGCGGCTTACATATTAAGCGCCGAGCACCTGAGCTTTATGAAAAACTCCAAGAAAAAGGTAGACCCACCTCCCATGAATTCACAGACAGCATGGCATGGCTCAATTTATATGCCATTGCAGTCAATGAAGAAAATGCAGCAGGCAGTCGTGTCGTCACCGCACCTACAAACGGTGCAGCAGGCATTATACCTGCTGTCTTGCATTATTATTTAGATTTTTATCCAGAAGCCACTGTAGAGCACGCTATCGACTTTTTACTCACCGCAGGGGCGATTGCGATTCTGTATAAAAAAAATGCGTCCATATCCGGCGCTGAAGTCGGCTGCCAAGGTGAGGTAGGTACAGCTTGCTCCATGGCCGCCGCCGCCCTTACAGCTATGCTAGGCGGTACTATTTATCAAATAGAAAATGCTGCAGAAATTGCCATGGAACATCATTTAGGAATGACCTGTGATCCCATCAATGGCCTGGTGCAAATTCCATGCATAGAACGTAACGCCATGGGGGCCGTTAAAGCAGTCAATGCAGCACGACTTGCGCTATTAGGCGATGGAAGCCATTTTGTTTCACTTGATAAAGTCATCGCCACCATGAAGCAAACGGGAAAAGACATGCTTGCCATTTATAAAGAGACATCATTAGGAGGATTAGCTGCTAATATCCCAGAGTGTTAGCACTTAGAAAAAACACATGATATAATCTCACGATTAATCAATTTGTTATATGAATATGATAGAAAATGCCATAATTTATGAACAACCCTTGAATGAGCTAGTTAGAGTTTGCTTGCGCATAGAGCAACTATTCCAGCAAATAGATCACCAAATCGCTGATAAATCCATTCTGGGTACGCGAAATGTTATCGCTATTATTATCAATTTGTTGCAATTAGTTGACAGACCGGACTTAAAAGCAAAACTTGCAAAAGAATTAAGTCATCAAACCATTTTACTTGGAAGACTGGAAAATACACCCGAGATAGATCCACAAAAACTGCGTGAAACCTTAAATCAGCTCGATGAACTTGCACGATGTTTTATTGATAACAGCAAAAAAATAGGTCAAAATTTGCGCGAAGTTGAACTGCTAAATAACCTGCGCTTACATTTGGCCAGCCCAGGCGGTGGCTGTTGCTTTGATATACCACTTTATCACTATTGGTTAAATCAACCCACTGATGTAAGAGAGGCTACACTCAAAACATGGATAAGCGAGTTCAATAAAATTCGTGATGCCATTTCTCTTGTGTTAAGGCTGATACGTGAAGGATCCAAATTTAATCATAAAACGGCTGAACATGGTTTTTATCAAGAATTACTCGATCCGCAAGTCAATTTACGTCTTATACGTGTCGCTATTCCAAAAGATATAGCAGCATATCCAGAAGTTAGCATTGGACGCCATTACCTAAGCGTGAGATTTTTTTCACCGACCATTCAGGAAAGGCCAACACAATATCTGCAACATATAACTTTTTGGATATCTCATTGTAATGCATAGGTAATCCATGGACATGAAGAAAGAAAAAATCGTTTGTCCTTATTGCGGGAAAACAAATACCTGGGCCCCAGGTAATATCTATCGGCCTTTTTGCTCTGAACGTTGCAAACTCATAGATCTTGGTGACTGGGCAGATGAAAAATTCCGTATTCCTCTTCAACCAGACTCTTCAGAAGATAATATACCTGAACCTGATGATGACAATGATACATAATGAATAAATTATTTTTTTTTCTTAGCCTGATTTTTATTTCTTTTTCAAGTTTTGCCAATGAAAAACTCATCGTTATTCTCGATTGGTTTCCTAACCCAAATCATGCGCCTTTGTTTGTCGCAAAAGATAAAGGATATTTTCAAGCGGTAGGTTTAGATGTAAAACTCATAGGGCCAGCAAATCCCTCCGACCCGCCTAAACTCGTGGCCGCTAAAAAAGCTGACATTGCTATCACTTACCAACCTCAATTCATAGAACAAGTTGATCAGGGACTGCCTCTTATACGCATTGGTACACTTATCGATAAACCTTTAGATTGTTTAGTTGTACTCGAAGATGGTCCTATAAAAAAAATAAGTGATCTAAAAAACAAACGTGTGGGTTATAGTTCAGGTAGCATGAATAGCCTTGCATTGAAAACCATGCTTGAACATCATGGACTCTCTCTGAAAGATGTCGAACATATCAATGTTCAATTTGATTTAACGCAAGCATTGCTTACCAAAAAAATTGATGCGGCTACCGGAATGATGCGAAACTTTGAAACAGTTCAAATGAACCTGGCAGGACATCCTGCTCGTATTTTTCTACCAGAAGAACATGGCGTCCCTACTTATAGTGAACTTATATTTGTGACCCACACAAAAAATCTACATGACAAAAAAATACTTCTCTTTTTACAAGCATTAAAAAAAGGGACTGGCTATTTAAAAGCACATCCGAAAGAATCCTGGGAGTTATTTATAAAAAATCATCCTGAATTAAATGATGATCTTAATCATCAAGTATGGTTTGCATCCTTAACTTATTTCGCGGATGAACCCTCTTATTTTGATGCTAAAACAAGGAATAACACGTGACATTATCTCTTTATCTAGTAGGTCTTTTTATCGTTATCATTGGAATATTACTCTTTGCTATTAAGATGTTACAAGATACTATTTATAAAGGCATCCAAGAAACACGCACAAACGTTAAAGAAGCGCTTTCAGATTATTCACAAGAACTGGGTAAACGCATGGATAGTCTTACCCAAACCACTGAAATGAAATTAAAAGAAATCAATCAGCAAGTGGAAAAACGTCTTGCGGAAGGTTTTCAACGAACGACTGAAACCTTCGGTGATGTTATCAAACGTCTTGCATTAATTGATGCTGCCCAGAAAAAAATTACCGAACTTTCTAGCAGTGTTATGAGCTTACAAGAAATCTTAAATGATAAACGTTCACGCGGCACTTTTGGTGAGGTTCAATTATCTGGACTCATACGAAATGTTTTGCCTGAACAACATTTTTCTTTTCAACATACACTAAGCAATGGTAAACGTCCGGATTGCGTACTATTCTTACCAGAACCTTCGGGCAATATAGCCATTGATGCTAAATTTCCATTGGAAAATTATCGTCTGATCATGGATACCTCTCTATCTGATAGCGATAGAAAACAGGCTGAAACACAATTTAAAATTGACATACGGAAACACATCCAGGATATTGCAGAGAAATATATACTTCCTGATGAAACTGCTGATGGCGCGGTCATGTTTATTCCTGCAGAAGCCGTTTTTGCTGAAATTCATGGCCGATTTCCAGAATTAGTCGACATTGCTCATAGATCAAAAATTTGGTTGGTCTCCCCTACCACTATGATGGCAATTTTAACGACTGCAAGAGCAGTCTTGAAAGACGCCGCAACTCGACAACAATTACATATCATTCAAAAGCATTTACATATGCTCGCAATTGATTTTGATCGTTTTCAAAAACGCATGGATAATCTTGCTAGACATATTGCACAAGCTCATACTGATATAGAAGAAGTGCATGTTTCTGCGAAAAAAATTACGAACCGATTTGAGATGATAGAAAAAGTTGAATTAACAGGCGCAACTTTATCTGAGCATGAGTTAGCAAATAGCACTGCGGAGCTTGATGATTGATGGTTGCTTGTATGATAAAGTCATATTGAACACTGCTGATTTATAGCGGTTCCGAAATATCTGTAAGCCGTATGACGTGTCATGCCAGCATGCTTTTAGCTGGCATCCAGCCTAGATGCCAGCTAAAAGCATGCTGGCATGACAGAAGTGAGACTTATAAAGTGTGCTGATGCAACAGAAGTAATCATTTGGGGTGACTAGAAGCTACAGCTTAAATAAACCACTTCCTTGTTTAAAAAGGATTTAGTATAATATTGAAAAATTTATAATCACACAGGAGGCAAAATGATAAAAAGAGCTGTCTTATTTTTTATGTTTACTACATTAGGTTCATATGCAAATGCTCAATCCATAGCAAACTTAAACTCGATATTGTCAGCTACCTCGACAAATCCACAATCTATCCAGGAAGCTATACCTTATGTTGGCAAAGATATGACTGTTAAGAATGTGAATCATATTAATATACCTACTGCTAGCAAAATTATTTGTTAAAAAAACTCTTTTTGTTGTATTCTTGCTCATGTTTATCAGGGTCCAATTTGCAAGTTAATAGTAATTCCCTTCGCTTACTCGCCAATTCGGGTTTATGTGCTAAATGATATTTTTCATAAACCGCATGAATAAATTGCTCATATCGATCATGGTCTTCTTTATTATCAAACATATAATTAGGATGACTCGAATGATCAAGTTCCAAAAGAAACACGTCATTCTTTCGTTGTTTTGCTAACTCCCAAGCAATGTGACGTGTATTTTCAGGTGGTACTACTGTATCCATTTTTGAGGTAATAAAAACCACAGGAATATTTTCTGGAAAGTTCTGTATTGTCACCAAAGGAGAAGGGCCATTTTCATGATCATATTTTATCATGCTATGTTTATGAAAAAACTTCACCGCATGAGTGATGACGGGAGTGACACGACCAAATCTTTTAGGCATCACTTCTGCAACGGAATCAACGGCACCTTCTAATACGACAAGTCGAACATTTTTATAATCATTTTTGTATTCAGGGTTAGATAATGCGCAAAATGTAGCCAGCGTCCCTCGAGATACTCCCCATACAATGAGACCTTCTTTTTTATCTTCGCCTTGTAAATTCAACCAGTATTGGTATTTTTTATAGTGTGATTCTATGTCAGAGCTTTGACCAAGACTGTATTCAGATAAATGGATTGCGTGAGACATAACTGTATGTCCATGCACGAAATCAAAACCAGAGACCCGAACGCCGTCTGATTGATTTTGATTGGCTGTTATGAGAGCTGGTACCACCTTGATGGGATTTAATACAGAAAATAAATTATTAAAAGGAGCTAAATCAACATCGGCAAGATCACTCTCACCTATAACAGGATAATAAATAACATCTAAAGGTGGAAGATTATTGCGTCCTGTAGACCACATGAGTTCTCCGGTGGTCGCTTTAGTTTTTCGACCGCCGGTATATTTGTTAAGCTGTGTTTGCGAAGCACCATTACCTTGAAAATATAATGTATTACATACGTCGCCTGTACTTGGATCTACATTACTGAGCATATCTCTTTTCCATAAGAAAACTATTGATTATTAAGTCCTTATTTTATATAGAATTATTTATTAACAATCTTAGCATTGTTCATCGCGCTAAGTTTATATAAACCATACTCTAATAAACCTTGAGTATTTTGAGCCTGTTCTGCATAAACGTCATACTCCTCCGTTCCTGATGATTTTCCGTCTTTCACAGCTTTTAAACCAACAATCGCATAGCCATTTGAAATTTTAACAACTTCATAAGTAACTTTATGATCGTTCGTAGGTTTTGGCATTTCAAAAGCTGTATCTAGTATAGCTGTATCAACTTTCGTAGAATGTCTTGCTATAAATCCAACCGGTGTCCAGGATATATGGTATGGTTTTATAATGTCTTCTGGATTGACGCCGCTATTTAATTTATCACTTATGTCGCGAACTTCCTGTTGTGCTTTTGCATCGATTTCAGCGACCCTAAGTTTATTAGCAATCTGTTGTTGTACAACTTTTAAGGACAATAATGATGAAGGAATATGTGATTTAACACGTATTACTATTGCTGAATCAGGGTTTTTTGGTATCACATCGCTATTATTTTGCAGCGTCAATACTTCATTACTAAAGGCCGCTTCTTTCACTTTATTATTAGAAGATATGTCATCAGAACCTTTATCAACCGTGAAAAGTTCTGTGACTTTGATAGGTAAACCTAGCTCTTTAGAGGCAGCATCTAAAGATTCTGGATGCTGATAGGTTAAATTAGCTAATTTCTCTCTTTCCCCTGCAAAGAGTTCTTGAGCTTTCTGGTGAGTATACAATTCTTTAACTTTATCTTTTACATTTTCATAAGATTTAAGTTGCGCTTCTTTGAGTTCAATCGCTTTGACGATAGCAAAACTGCCATCTGTCACTTTAACAGGAGGTGTTATCTGACCTACTTTCGTAAGCATTAAGACTGATTTCTGCAGCACACCTGGAATCTCATTTTGGGTCATCCATTTTCCATCGCTTATCGACACATGAGATTGCGAATAAGATTTTTCTAACACGCTAAAACTTGTACCTTTCTTAGCTTTTTCATAGATTTGATCTATCAAATCTTTTGATGCCGCGGATCCGACAGGAACCGTTAACATCTCGAGTTTCCATTTAACGGGTTCAGCAAAAGCATTCGTATTTTCATTGTAGAATGTTTTCAAGTCTGCATCGGTTACTTTAACTTTATTTGATAAATCTTTTGCTGATAATTCTAAATACTCAACACTCACCTGTTCAGGTGTTTTGAATTCATCTTGATGTTGTTCGTAGTATTTCTTTATCATCTCATCAGAAACAACAACATTCATTGTTGAAAAATATTGGCTCGGAAATATGATATATGTGATATCTCGCTCTTGGTTAATCAAAGCAATGGTTTCATTAACTTCATTGGGTAATGAAAATGAACTAAAAATAGTACCTAATCTTGGTTGATCAATAAGCAAAGATGTTTTAATCAACTCTAAAAACTCGACAGGAGTATACATGGTTGTTGCTAACGCCTGTTGGAAACGAGCTAATGAAAATTGATTGTTGACTTGAAATTCAGGCATGTTTTCTAAATAACCATCGACCTGTAATGGTGATATATAGTAATTTTGCTGTATAGAAGCTTGTTTAAGGACCTGAATATTGATCAAAGCCTGTAAAGCTCTATCTTTTAAGCCAGCATCAGTATTAGCACTGAGCTCATCGTTGGAATTAAGATGTGACTGTACTTGTCTGCGTAAACGTTCATAGGCTATGGCTAGCTGACCTTTGGTAATCTCTACACCATCGACATCAGCTACAACAGTGCTGACCGCACCACCCATGAAATAACTATGAATACCCCATAAGGCAAATGACAATATAAGCAGGGAAATGATAATTCCTGCTATCCAACCTTGCGTTCGATCCCGAATGCTTTGAAGCATATGCGCATTTTCTCACTGTTCCGTTTAGTGCCATCTGTTTTTATAACAATCAATCATTATGGCGGAGTGGACGGGACTCGAACCCGCGACCCCCGGCGTGACAGGCCGGTATTCTAACCAACTGAACTACCACTCCTTACCCTTGTCAAGTGGATGGTGGGTGCTGAGGGGATCGAACCCCCGACCCTCGCCTTGTAAGGGCGATGCTCTCCCAGCTGAGCTAAGCACCCGATATATCCGCCGTCCGTGTAATGGCTATATTTTTAACATATCGTTTGGCTTTCTTAGCGACCCTTGCATACCAAACTGTGCGACATCTTACTCATCTAAATTCTATTTATCAATCAATAAAATAAGTTTTTTTAAAATATTATTGTAAAATGTCATCCTTTTTGATCTTTTTGATCTTTAACAGCTTCTTTCAAAGCCTTACCAGCTTTAAAGCCAACAACTTTTGTAGCTTTAATTTTTATTTCCTCGCCCGTTTGAGGGTTGCGGCCTTTACGAGCTGCACGCTGCCTCACAACAAACGTACCGAAGTTTACTAATACAACAGGCTCATCTTTCTGCAATGATGTTGCTATCGCATCAAGTAGCGCACTCAACGCCCTTTCAGCTGCAGCCTTAGTTACTTCAGACTTTTCTGCAATCAGTTCAATAAGCTCTGTTCTATTCATATGTCCTCTATTATTCTCTTAAATCTATCCGTAGTTAATAAAAAGTGCCTGTAGATATAATACAGGCCTGATGGAAGTGTGATTTATACCAATTGAAAGAAAGCCATGTCAAGTCATTTAGTGAGCCCTGATGCGATCGCCGCCCTTTTTTAATTTTTTATTTGCACCCGCAAGTATGGCTTTCAATTTTTTTCCTTTTAGAGGTAAACGTTCTGGATAGCCGTTCAAAGCATAAGACAATACTTCGTCAATCCAACGAACAGGCTTGATATCTAAATCTTTTTTAATATTATCAGGAATTTCTTTTAAATCTTTTACATTTTCTGATGGAATAATCACACTCTTTATCCCACCACGATGCGCTGCTAATAGTTTTTCTTTAATACCACCTACAGGCAGCACTTCTCCACGTAAAGTGATTTCACCTGTCATTGCATAATCTGCACGAACTGGAATATTCGTAAGTATTGAAACCAATGCAGTACACATCCCAACACCGGCACTAGGCCCATCTTTTGGCGTAGCACCTTCTGGAACGTGAATATGTATATCATGTTTTTCAAAAAATAATTTAGGTATCCCCAAAAGCATTGCTCTTGATCGTACAACCGTCAACGCTGCTTGTATAGACTCTTTCATGACATCGCCTAACTGACCTGTATGAGTAATTTTACCCTTTCCAGGAACAGTCATAGCTTCTATATTGAGTAATTCGCCACCGACCTCAGTCCATGCTAAACCTTTAACTTGTCCTACTTGATCTTTTTCATCCGCTCTATCATAACGATAGCGACGTACACCGAGATAATTTTCAAGATCGCCCACTTGAATGACTTTCTTTTTCTTAGGAGTTTTTTCTTTTAACAAAACTTCTTTAACGACTTTACGTAGAATTTTAGAAATCTCTCTTTCCAAATTTCTAACTCCCGCTTCTCTCGTATAGTAACGAACAATATGCTGCGCAATTTCAGCTGTTATCTCTACTTCTGAATCTTTTAGTCCATTAGATTGCATTTGTTTAGGAATCAAATGACGAAGTGCGATATTAATTTTTTCATCTTCTGTATAACCTGGAATACGTATAATTTCCATTCTGTCGCGGAGAGCCGGTGGTATATCCAGTGTATTTGCCGTTGCAACAAACATGACATCAGAAAGATCATAATCAACTTCAAGATAATGATCGTTAAACGAATGATTTTGCTCAGGATCCAACACTTCTAGTAAAGCTGATGCAGGATCGCCACGAAAATCGCTAGACATTTTATCAATTTCATCTAATAAGAAAAATGGATTAGATGCATCCGTTTTTGATATCTTTTGTACAATCTTACCTGGCATAGCACCAATATAAGTTCTTCTGTGGCCACGAATCTCGGCTTCATCTCGCACACCGCCCAAAGACATACGAATAAATTTACGACCTGTCGCATTAGCAATGGATTGTCCAAGCGAGGTTTTACCTACACCGGGAGGTCCAACTAAACACAATATGGGGCCTTTTAATTTTTTAACTCGCTTTTGAACAGCAAGATACTCAATAATTCTTTCTTTAACTTCTTTAAGGCCATAATGTTCAGCCTCTAGAATAGCTTCTGCCTCAGCTAAACTAACACGAAGCTTTGATCGTTTATTCCAAGGTAATGATAGCATCCAATCTAAGTAATTACGTGAAACAGTGGCCTCAGCGGACATAGGAGACATCATTTTTAGCTTATTCAACTCAAGTTTACACTTGTCTTTTGCTTCTTGAGTCATACCAGCTTTTTCTATTTTTTTTGCCAGAGCTTCAAATTCGTTTGGAGACTCTTCAAGCTCCAATTCCTTTTGAATCGCCTTCATTTGTTCATTTAAATAATATTCACGCTGTGTTTTTTCCATCTGTCGTTTGACACGACCACGTATCTTTTTTTCTATCTGTAATAAATCAATCTCAGACTCCATCACACCAACAAGTCTTTCCAAACGTTTGGCCAAATTCGTCATTTCGAGTAATTTTTGTTTTTCTTCTAATTTTATGGATAAATGTGCAGCAATAGTATCCGCAAGCCGGCCGCCATCTTCTATAGAAACCACAGAAGCTAAAATTTCAGTGGGTATTTTTCTATTCAACTTAATATACTGTTCAAATTGAGACTTAAGTGATCTAATTAAAATTTCAATTTCACGAGACTCTACATGAGTATCGTTTGCAATTTCTATATCTGCTAAAAAATATGCTTCATTCGTTATAAATCGAATAATTTTTGCGCGTTTTACGCCCTCAATTAAAACCTTTACTGTACCATCTGGTAATTTTAGTAATTGCAAAACGGTAGCAAGTGTACCCACGTCATACAAACCTTCCTCAGTGGGTTGATCTTCTGATGCACTTTTTTGAGTAGCAACAAGAATTTGTTTATCAGCAGCCATCGCAACTTCAAGTGCTTTAATCGATCTCTCACGACCAACAAATAATGGTACTACCATGAATGGATAAACAACAACATCACGTAAAGGTAATACTGGAACACCTATAAAATTTTTGTCAGTTGTACTCGATGTCATATCTGATTCCTTAAAAAAGGTTTTAATGAGACACATTTATAGTATAGCTGAGTTAAAACATTTTCTCACTCAGATGAGGCATAAACCTGCTCGGCGTTTTCATACATTATGATGGGCTTTGTTTCACCAGTAATGGTTGTTTCATCCACTATAACCTTAGAAACATTATTCAATGAAGGTAATTCATACATGGTATCAAGTAATACTTTTTCAAGTATGGAACGTAATCCACGTGCGCCGGTCTTCTTTTTTACACAAGACTCAGCTATGGATTGCAATGCAGCATCTCGAAACTCAAGGGTTACGTTCTCTAGCTCGAAAAGCTTGCGATATTGCTTCACCAAGGAATTTCTTGGTTCAATCAAGATATTAACTAATGCGTCTTTATCCAATTCGCCAAGCGTCGCAACCACTGGCAAACGACCTATCAATTCGGGAATAAGACCGTATCTAATTAAATCAGCAGGCTCAACCTCGCGCAAAAGTTGATCAATTGATTTAGCGTCCGTTTTGCTATAAATTTCAGCAGAAAAACCTATACCTGATTTTTCAGAACGCTCGCGTATGACTTTTTCCAAGCCCGCAAACGCACCGCCGCAAATAAATAAAATATTCTTAGTATCGACTTGAATAAATTCTTGTTGTGGATGTTTACGGCCCCCTTGCGGTGGAATTGAGGCTATGGTTCCTTCTATAAGTTTTAAGAGCGCCTGCTGCACACCCTCGCCTGAGACATCGCGTGTAATGGATGGATTTTCAGATTTACGTGAAATTTTATCTATCTCATCGATATAAACAATGCCTGTTTGTGCCTTGGCTACATCATACTCGCATTTCTGTAATAATTTTTGAATAATGTTTTCAACATCCTCACCTACATATCCTGCTTCGGTAAGTGTGGTTGCATCTGCAATCACAAATGGCACATCAAGTAATCTTGCAAGCGTTTCGGCCAGCAAGGTTTTACCGCTGCCTGTTGGACCAATTAATAAAATATTGCTTTTATTGAGCTCAACATCTTCTTTATTTTTTGATTTATTACGCAATCGCTTGTAATGATTATAGACAGCAACGGCTAATGTTTTTTTAGCATATGACTGACCTACGACATATTCATTAAGGATATTACATATCTCGACAGGAGTAGGAAGCTTTGGTAATAAATCCGGTTTATTTCCTTTTACTTCATCAATACCTTCATGAATAATTTCATTACATAATAAAATACATTCATCACACACGTAAACAGAGGGGCCCGCTATAAGCTTACGAACTTCGTGCTGACTTTTGCCGCAAAAAGAACAATGCAACACTTTATTACCGCCAGTAGAACTCATATCAAGAAAACCTCTTTAGTAGATTGACTGTCTATATGCCATTAAGATGGAGTCAAATTTATAAATTTCAAGTAACCTTTTCTTTGGGTTCGCCTAATGAACCAACCATAATTCTTTTATTAAGAATTTGGTCTATAAGATGATATTCAAGCGCTCTTTCAGGACTCATGAAATTATCTCTGTCTGTATCTTTTGCAATAACTTCTTCTGGCTGACCTGTGTGTTTGGCCAATATCTTATTTAGACGTGCTTTTACTTTAAGTGTTTCTTCAGCATGAATGGCAATATCAGAAGCTTGTCCTTGAATACCGCCTAATGGTTGATGGATCATAACGCGAGCATTAGGTAAACAGAAACGTTTGCCTGCAGCACCTCCAGCCAACAATAAAGCACCCATACTGGCTGCCTGTCCCATGCAAAGAGTACTCACATCTGGCTTAATAAATTGCATTGTATCATAAATAGCCATTCCTGCCGTAACCACTCCTCCTGGAGAGTTAATATAAAGAGAAATATCTTTATCTGGATTTTCAGACTCTAAAAACATTAACTGTGCAACAACGAGGTTAGCAACAACATCGTCAATAGGACCATTGATAAAAACTAAACGATCTTTCAAAAGCCTAGAAAATATGTCAAATGAACGCTCGCCCCTTGCTGTTTGTTCAACCACTATAGGGACAAGTGTTGAACTTATTACGTTACCTTGTTGAATATTTCGCATACAAAGCTATCCTATTGTTGTTGATTGTTTAATGTATTGATAAGCTCATTATAACCCATCATTTTCTCGCTTACCTGTACATTCATGAGTAATTTTTCTACTAACTGCTCTTCCAGAACCTGCATCTCAACTTCTGCTTTTGCTTTTTTATTACTTGCATACCATTTAGCAACTTCAGCCGGATTTTCATAGACACTGGAAAGCTGCTCAATCTGAGCTTGTACGCGTTGACTATCAGGTAAAATATTATGCTCTTTAATCATTTTGGCAATCAACAAACCTAATGCTACATTACGTTTTGCAGCATCATTAAATGTTGCCATTTCAGCATCAGAATGATGATGCTCTTGACCGGCATGATGTGGATGCAGCTCATCATGAATACGTTTTGCTTCACGCTCAATCAATGCCTTGGGAATTTCTAATGTATTTTGTTCGAGCAAGGCATCAAAAATAGTTTTCTTGAGTTTGGCTTTAATCATGCGATTCATTTCACGCTCCAGGTTCTTACGAACTTCTGCACGAAAATCATCGATATTTCCACTTTTCACTCCCATTTTTTTAATGAAAGTATCATTAATTTCTGGCAATTTAGGTTCGGATACTTTAATCACTTTAACTGCAAACTCAGCTGCTTTACCCGCAAACTCCTTCGCAAAATAGGCTTCAGGGAAAGTCACATGAATGACTTTTTCTTGACCGGAAGCAAGACCAATCAAGCCTTCTTCGAAGCCTGGAATCATTGCTTTGCTGCCAATCACAATAGGATAATCATGAGCGTCGCCACCACTGAATACTTTGCCATCGATGCTGCCTTTGAAATCAATAATAACCTGATCCGATTCTTGCGCTGCTCTGTCTACTTTAATCCATGTACCTTGTTGTTGACGCAAATGCTTGAGTACGTTGTCAATATCAGTATCAGTAATAGTTGAAACATGTTTTTCTAAAGTTGTTAGATCAAAACGTACAGATTCAACCTCAGGTAATACTTCAAAAACGGCTACATATTCTAAGGGTTGACCTGCAACCACATTTTTAGGCTCTACCGTGGGAACGCCTACTGGACTCAGCTTTTCTTGATCCATCGCAGCATAGAGTGAAGACTGAATCACTTCGCTCAACGCTTCTTGACGTGCTGAATCACCATAACGTTGTTTAATGAAGTCTAATGGAATTTTTCCTTTACGAAAGCCATTCACTTTTGCTGTTTTAGATAACTTAATAATTCGTTTATCGTAGGCTTCCTCAATAGTTTGAACAGGAACAATAACAGTCATACGACGTTCTAATTTGCTTGGTGCTTCAACAGATACTTGCATAACAACCCTCAACTAAGAATCAAAATCCTAATAAAAACAAGGCGCTCCCTAAAGAATGAGATGAGCCTAAACAATGTATTATAGTCAAAATTGCTTAATAATGATACCAAAACGATGATATTCATTGCGGACGGTATAAAATGGTGCGAAAGGAGAGACTCGAACTCTCACGGGTTTCCCCACTGGAACCTAAATCCAGCGCGTCTACCAGTTCCGCCACTTTCGCATATCACCGCGGATAAAGTGTGAAAGGTATAGATATTGATGATTCCTGTCAAGAAAAGCTCGTCAAAAATACGATATCTCTATGATTAAACGAACAAACTTAGAACAACATTCTTATACCTGACCCAGCTTGGCAAGTTTTTCATGATCTAAATAGGCAAGAAAATACCGCAACCTTCCCAACACTATAAAAGCGCCGCTAGCAATACCTAATGTTAAACCCCACCAAATACCAGAGCCTTCCTGTTCGAAATAAAATCCAAGGATAAAAGCAATACTGAGACCAATAAACCAAAATGCTATTAATGAAGTTACCATGGAAAAACGCGCATCTTTTAAACCTCGAAGCGCGCCAAATCCAACTATTCGAATATTATCAAATAACAATAACAAGCCTGCTATGGCAAAAAGCTCGACGGCATTATTTATCAAATCTATATTGAGTTCATTCCGGACATCAATATCCAGACTTAACAACAGCATAGGAAAAGCATAGAACGCATACGCAATAATAGAAACCAAACAAAAATTTAATAAAATACCGACATAAATAGCATATTTAATCCCAACTAAATCTTGTCTGCCTACCGCATGCCCCACACGAATCGTTACAGCTTGAGACATGGCAAATACTGCTGTGATAGCAAAACCTAAATATTGCATGACAATCTGGTGTGCCGCTAAATTTATCGTACCAAAATGTGCGATCCAAAATGTTGTTATTGCAAAAGCACTGACTTCTATGACTTGCATAAGTCCCAAAGGAAAACCTATACGAACTAATGCTTTCAGGTATGGAATATGAATTTTATTCATAGCAGAAAAAATACGAAATGATTTATATTTCTTGGCGTGAAGCAAATATATAATCAGACCTATTGCCGACAGTGTATAACTTATTGCAAAAGCATATCCAATTCCTGCAATACCGCATTGCGGCAATCCCCATTTTCCAAATATCAACGCATAAATCAATGGTATTTCTACAGGAACCACGAGAAAACTAATTCTCAATACCAATTTTGTATAACCTATTCCCATTAAAAATTGCTCGGTCACAATCCAGACTACCAAGGCAGGTACAGTCCACATAAGCGAATGTAAATAATCATAAGATAGAAGCAATACCGCACGCGGCTGGCCGCTCCACTCTAAAAAAAACTCCATACTATACAACGCGCCTATCACTAACAAACAAACCATCAAGCCGAGCAAATAAGCCTGTCCCATGATTTGACTAATGGCTTTTTCATTTTTTGCACCGTATTGATGAGAAACAAGTACACATATAGAGTTCAATATTCCCATAAATAAGACGGATAAACTTGCCCACATCATAGAAACAAGCACACTGGCTGCTAATGCATCTTGACCCAATTTGGCAATCATGGCTGTCCCCAAAAAATTGCTAAAAGAGAATATCGTATTCGTCACAATCAAAGGCAAACTTACTGAAAGATTGGATTTGATCTCGCTTTTTATCGTATGGGATGTATTTTGCAGCATAAATGCTTACTCATGGAGTGTAAAAATGATATATTATATCAAAATATAGCACCTATTGCTGATTTTAGTATCGTAAAAAAGCCTAGAATTGGCGTGGACTATGCAGGTGAATGGGCGAAAAAAAATTTGCGGTTTTATATAAAAGACAATCCTTATATTTCGAAAAAATAAACATCCATGTCAAAAAGAAAAAGCGTAATTATTATTTACAACCCAAAGCTCTTGCTTGACGCGATTGCATCAATGTGTCTGCTGTATTCGCACTGACTTGCGCAAGTATAGCATTTCCAGTGGAATTGCTAACTGCTTTATTAATTTCAGATGAAAGCGGTTGGCTAAGTTCCTGATACAACTTTTTGTCACCCATCAAAGCCGCAGACTCTGACACAATTCCCATTGCCCAAGCTCTCCAGTCATTTGCAGGAATTTGAGCCAATGCTTCTGCGACAGTTTCTTTACCAGTAAACTGTTTCATTCGTTCTAAAATCGATTCAAAAGTAGTCTCATCATTTGCTCTTGCTGCAGCTTGTACATTCATCACATGTGCCCAAAGTGCATTCGCGGGTTTTTCTAATGCATCCTTAGCTTTTTCTAATGCATTTGCGGCTTTTATCATTTCTTCTTTATTTTGTTGATATTCTTCGGAATTGAGAGCAGCAAGATAACCTAATGACCAAGCTCGGAATTCATCATGTGCTATGTCTTTTTTCAGAAGTATCTTTAATTGGCGTTGTGCCTTTTTAACAGCTTTCTTATCATTTATGTTCTCAGCAGCTCCTACAAGGCGCCCTAACATCCAGGCTTTGAAGGAATTATTCGGTTCTTTTTTAAGTTGTATATTGAATTCGGCCAACGTTTTTTTATAAAGTTCTGAATCATGTAATAATGAAGCTGCATAAAGAACCACACTTGAATTATAAGTGCTGTCAGTTTTGAGAGTTTTTAACATTGCTGGAACATCAAGCCCAGCATGAGAAGTTACAAATCCAGCGCTAGGAGTCATAAGCGCACTATGACAATTTGCAAGCCCGCGGGAAGTTGCAAAAACGCCCAGTATAGCGCAGGAAGTTGCAAAAAGGTTAAGTCCAGCACGGGAAGTGAATGGTCTGGTAAATTGCGGTCCACGAGCAGCGAGCTGCTTGCTTATCATTTTTCTTAAAAACATAAAAAGTACCCCTCATTTTGAAATAATGTTGGGCAATGTTAACTCTATTTTTTTTGGTATGCAACTATTTTGACCGATTTTTAATTTAAAATTGATTAATATTTGATCAGTTATATGCGGGTTTTTTCGCTCGCGAAAATGGCTCTACCTGAATAACAGTGCCGGAACGTAAATCAACATTTTCGAATTCCTGATAAGAAATAATCATAATTGCCCCTAAAATTATCTGGCACGAATTATGTATGTAGAATAGAATGAGGTCAAATGCAACATCACGATTCGTCTTATTTCCCCATCAGTTAATCAAATAACGGTTTAATTTAAAAAACTTTAAATAAATGGAATCCATTATGGCTAAAAAGAAAATGCTAAAAATAACGGAATACAAAAACATTCACACAGATATTGTTAAACTGCTTGAAGAAGCACGGCATAACGTCACTCGCTCAGTAAACTCAATCATGTCTGCAACCTATTGGGAAATTGGGCGACGCGTTGTTGAGTTTGAGCAAGGCGGCTCTTCTAGAGCAGAATATGGCGCTCTATTAATCTCACGCCTAGCCGGTGATTTAACCATTAAATTTGGCCGTGGATTCAGCCGTCAAAACATTCAACAAATGCGTACATTTTACCTATTTTGGCCCAGGAAAAAGATATGCCAGACACTGTCTGGCAAATTCAAAAAATCTAACACTCCCATAGATTTAGCGACTCTAGCTAACCGCCTCCCACTACCATGGTCAGCCTACGTACGTCTATTAACCGTCAAAGACGCATCTGCCAGGGCTTTCTATGAAACCGAAGCTATGCGAGGCGGCTGGTCAGTACGTCAACTTGATAGGCAAATTTCATCACTATTCTATGAAAGAACGGCGCTATCAAATAAAAAAGTTGCCATGCTAGAACAGGGCCGAAAGCCACTTGCCAGCGATACCATCACATCAGATGAAGCCATTAAAGACCCTTTTGTATTAGAGTTTCTTAATCTAAAAGACGAATACTCTGAAAATGATCTGGAAGCAGCACTTATCCATCGCCTAGAGGATTTTATGTTAGAGTTGGGGGATGATTTTGCTTTTATTGGTCGACAGCGACGACTACGAATTGGCAATGAATGGTATCGGGTTGACCTTCTCTTTTTTCATCGCCGCTTAAAATCATTAATTATCGCAGACCTCAAGCTAGGAAAATTTACACACGCTGATGCAGGGCAAATGCACCTATACCTTAACTATGCGCGTGAACACTGGATGCGAGAAGGCGAAAATTTCCCTATAGGGCTCATTTTGTGCACACAAAAAGATGCATCTGTAGCGCATTACTCTCTTGATGGCTTGCCTAACAAAGTATTAGCGTCCGAATATAAAACTGTACTACCCGATACCAAACTTATTGCCAAAGAACTCACCAAGGCAAGAAAGTTATTAGAAAAGAAAAAATAAATTGTAGTAAAGATCTTATCAATAGGAAAAAAATGTCGAAGAAAATTGTTATCGTTGGCGCAGGTATTGCTGGACTTGCTGCATGCTCAGAATTAATGAAAACTGGATTTGACACAGAAATATTAGAAGCCTGCAATCATCCTGGAGGTCGAGCTTGGTCGAAGGAGATGTTAGGCATCCCATTTGGTTGCGGGGCAAGCTGGATTCACGGTAATACGAATAATCCGATTGCATTATTAGCAACCCAATTCCATGCGAATGTCGTTTCGGTTGATCCAGAGAAATTTATGACTCTTGATCAACATGGTCAACTTATCTCACCTGAAGTAATCAAACAATTTAATAGAAAATTTGATCTGCTTTTAACAAAATCAAAAAAATTGGCCTATCAGTCGCAAGAAGATATTGCGTTAGAAAAAGCTTTATCGCAGTATATTAATTCCGAGAGTTTTTCTTCTATTGAATTAGCACTTTTGAAAAAAAAGCTCCGATTTTTTGAGGAGTATATTGGTGATAGCTATGAATTTTTATCAGCAAGACATTGGGACCAAGAAGAATCTTGGCCAGGCGATCATTGTTTCCTAACTAGCAGTTATCAGCCTATCATTAACGGGCTCTCAAAAAACTGTCCGATAAAATATAATACGGTAGTTAAAAAAATTAAATTACATAAAAATAATGTTGAAGTAATAACCGAAAATAATACTTATTCTGCAGATGCAGTCATTTTGACCTTACCACTTGGCGTATTTAAAAAAAATACGGTGATATTTGACCCGCCCCTGCCCGCTTGTAAACAAGATGCAATTGATAATTTAGGCATGGGTTTATTTAACATTACTGCCATCAAATTTCCGTTTTCATTTTGGCCTAAGCATGTACACGCCATGTTCCTTGCGCAAATGGATAATCCACCGATTTCAACATTTTTCAACTTGCATCACTTTATCAAAGAACCCATATTGATTGGTTATAGTGGCGGCGATAATGCACGTCGATTAGAAACTTATTCTGATAAAACAATCATTGATAATATAATGCGCAATTTTGAAAAACTTTTTGGTCATGGTATTCCGGCGCCAACAGATTACGTCAATACCCGCTGGTCACTTAATCCTTTTAGCTATGGATCGTATTCTTATCTAAAAACAGGCTCCAGCCCTACAGATTATGATATGATGGCTCAATCCGTTTCAGATCGATTGTTTTTCGCAGGCGAAGCAACTTCTTCAAAATTTTCAGCCACTACACACGGGGCATATTTATCTGGCATACGTGAGGCTACAAAAATAAAAGACATTTTTAGATAGTGAAAACATGCTAAATAAATTATACAAGATTTTTTTCCTCACTGGTTTTTTGGTCATTATTTTTATAGCAATGACCATGCCAACCATTAAAGACACCGCTATTGCTTGCGTTGAATATATTGCTGAATTGATACTTTTGATTAGTTTGACGGCATATAGTTTGAAATCAAAAAAAGATAAATCTCTTCATCTGGAAGTTATTTTTCTTAATATATCTATACTATTTTTGTTCCTCGCGGATACAATTTATAGCACTCGACTTATAAAAATAACTACTCATTTTGGCCTCTTAGCTGACTGCATGTATACAGCTTTTGCTATTTTTTTGATATTATTTTTATTAAGTAAATTAAATATATATAAAAAGAAATTTTATGAATGGGGATGGGTTTTTATAGTTATATCTATAATTGATGCTACCTTATCTTACCTTTATCTTATGAAACCTTATTATCATTTATCTAGTGATTCTTTAGCATGGAAGATAAATGGAACTGCATATATGATATTAACTACATTTATTTTTTCATTGGTTTTGCCATTTTCTTTTAGAGTAGCAAACAGAGTTGTTTTTTGGTTTTTGAATTTTATTTTACTTTTTCTGGTTTCTGATTTCGCTATTCGTTACCAGGATGCTTTTGTTGATACCTCTACTTTTTCTTGGGCTGAACTTGGTTGGTGCTCAGCATTAATGGGCTTAGCTTATTTATTTTGCTTTCCTCAAAATAAAAAAGAGCTATTAGCTAATAAAATATATTCACTTGCACCATTTATAAGTATTAGAACACTTTTAACACTTTGTATTGGCGGAGCAAACAGCTTGCTTCTCATGAGCATGTCTTGCATAAACCTTTACTCATTTCGCAACGCTATTGATATTTCAAGCTCCCTTTTATTGCTTTTTTTATTTTGGACTATAGCCAATGAATTTTCCATTTGGCTAGCTGGTGATTTAGGTCGCGTATTAAAATATATGTTTAAAAGCAAAGAACATTTAACTGATAATGGATTAATTCAAATTAATTTAGAAAAAGTGACCGCCAAAACACCCATTTTTGAAATTTCAAGAATTCTTGAATCGTATAATGATCTAGTCTTTCAAACAAATAAAATGTTAGATGTAGTTGCACAAACAAATAAAACTACGTCTATGACAGAAATTGCTTCCCAGGTTAGTCATGATATACGAAGTCCATTAGCCGCTCTTGACGCGGTATTAAACGATTTATCAAAACTACCTGAAGAAAAACGCATATTAATTAGAAGCTCAATTGGCCGCATTAAAGACATTGCTAATAATCTTTGTCAGAAAAACTTGGGGATTCTACACTCAGCTATAGTCAATACAGAGACGGTTACAGCTGATGACGGAAAATCCATTCAATTACTTTCTAGTCTAATCGATATTTTAATATCAGAAAAACGTATGCAATTTCGATCAAGGATTAACATCGAAATTGATTCAACATTAGATGAAAGCGCTTATGGAATTTTTTCTGAGATAAATACCAGAGAATTTATGCGTATTTTATCCAATCTTATTAATAACGCTGTCGAGGCTCTCCAAGAAAATGGTCGAGTAACTGTATCGCTTAGTCAAGCTAATGACTTCTCAACGATATCAATTATCGATAATGGATGTGGAATTCCACAGAATATTCTTAATGAATTAGGTTATAAAGGAAAAACACATGGTAAAAAAGATGGGCTTGGTTTGGGGCTATATCATGCCAAACAAACCATAAAGTCATGGGATGGACACCTCACAATTAGTTCAACGCCAAATGTGGGCACGACAGTTAGTATTATGCTCCCAACGGCAAAAGCAGCTGTATGGTTTGTAGAACAGTTAAATATTATGCCCAACTCAAAAGTGATTATCCTCGATGATGATGTAAGTATTCATCAAATTTGGAACAATCGTTTTGAAAAAGCTAATCTTAAAAATATAAATGTAGAAGTATTACATTTTTCAACACCAGCACAACTCACTGCATGGGCTAACGATAACGATAACAAACACGCCCATAACTTGTTTCTGATTGATTACGAACTACTGGGATTTAAAACTTCAGGGCTAGATCTTATTGAAGATTTGGAAATTTTCTCTCAATCAATTTTAATTACCAGTCATTATGAAGATGCTAAGGTGAGGACACGCTGTCAGCAACTTGGAGTACAACTTATTCCAAAAAGTATGGCTGCTTTTGTACCAATTATCACTACATCCACCTCAAATATAGATGCTATTTTAATAGATGACGATAACTTAATTCATATGTGTTGGCAAATGAGTGCTGAAACAAATAACAAAAAAGTTGCTTTATTTTATACTCTAGAAGATTTTTTTTCTTCCGCAAAGAAATTTGCAAAAAATACAACAGTTTATTTGGATGTTAGTCTTGCCAATGGCGCAAGAGGAGATCTTGCCGCAAAGCAAATTTTTGAATTGGGTTTTTATAATATTTTTTTAGCAACGGGTTATGAGCCAGATAAATTTATAAACAGTCCCTACATAAAGGGTGTTATTGACAAATATCCGCCCTTTTAGATATCCTCTATGCGCTGAGTCATATATGGACCCTCTCCTATTAGTGCAAATATAATGATTCGTATTTCTATACTTTCTTGAAGATCTTTTGATGATCCAAGCATTCGACTACACTCGATTTGTTTAATTAATTGCCTACATTTAATTGCCGAAAACTCTAACATAAGCACAACAAGGTGTACAATATATGATATAGCTATTGTTTTTTTGATTTTTAAACGTAAGCAATTTGATGACTTTTGCCTATAATCTATGTATAAAATTCTTTACTATTAATAACTCTATTGTTTTATAAAAAATAATACGATCATGGAGAAAATTTTTATGCAGGAATTAAACACTCTTCAAAATATGGCTCTTCTCGTTGCTCGTATTTTATTTGTGGCAGTGTTTGTTTTTCAAGATGCCATTTATAATAAAATTATTTATGCTTCAAGAAGCATTCAATATATGAATAATTTTGGATTGCCATACCCACATGTACTATTGGTATTAACTGTTATTTTGGAGTTATTGGCCGGCTTTATGATTATTACAGGGTGGAAGTCTCAACTAGGCGCATTTCTAATTTTCTGCTTTACATTGGGCGCCACGTGTATTTTCCATCGATTCTGGACATATACCAATCCTGCCGAAATTCAAAATCAGTTGAATCACTTCATGAAAAATATTTCTATAATGGGTGGCGCGATTTTTATCATGGTACTTGGTGTGGGAAAATACAGGTTATAACAATTGGGTGAGCTTACTGTTCAGCAGGCACGGAAAAAGGAAAGGGGTGTTCAAGTATTAAGTGTGCCGCAGGCACACTTAATACTTGACCTCTCTTCCTCTTTAATTTTTATATGCTAAATTATACAATTAACGATGGAGTTTTTTTACGGGTTCTTGGCTGGCTGCGTGGTCTGCTTTAGTGTGAGTGAAGCATGACGCCGAGTTAGCATCAACATTATCAAACCTAAAACCTGATGGTTTGATTTCTTTTGGTTTAAGCAGTTTTTCTTTTTCGTATTCTGCTCTATGACCAAATAATGGTGTTGTAATTTCCGCAGGCAGACTTCCAACTAAACCGAATGTCTCATCACGGAAATTTCCCTGGCATAACGATGGGTCCGTTAATGCTTTCTCTCCTATATATACAATCCCATCTTTATTTAGGTGGTTCTAATTTCGGACGCAGTGCGCCGGATTTTGCTGAGGATGAGCTAGGATAAGCCAGGTAAAACTTTCTCATGTCCTCTAATGTATCAACACCAAAGCCTCGACCAAATTCATGGCTTAATTTTTTTGATACAGTTTTAAGTAATTCTCTCCCATATCCAGCCCTTGTCGCGCCTTTTTGCTCTTCTTCAACAATGTGTTGACCTATATACCAGTAAGTCTTCACCATTGTGGTATCTACCGCTCGCATTACGGTGGCTCTGGCATTGCGAATGAGAATCGCGATACGTTCATAAAGCCCATCAACCGTTTCAGTTTTGCGTTTAATTTTAACGATAGAATTTTTGGATTGTTTTTTCTTCATCTGACACCTTCAATATTTAGCGCGGGACTTCATTTGAGTTGATAAATTACAACAGATAAAAAGAGGACACAATCAATATTCACTTTATCGTGCCAATGGCATGATATTTTAATTCTTCAACTCTTGGTTGCAGTTTTATATAGCAGAATAAAAAACCCATCGGGGTGCGCATTGTTAAGAGGCGGGATGGGTGTTGTTAGACAAGGTATAAGCGATGGTTTTTGAATAAATCAACATATTACTACAAGAGTTAATAGTTATTTTAATTCTCACAGCCATCTCCTCGATTTTAACTTATTTTTGTTTCAAATAAATGGACATTATTAATTACGAAATCGTTTCCTTCATCGGTAAGTTCGTAACCCGATAAGATGAATTATCATAAGTTTTCTATATGCTTTTTTTATGTTATCTGTTGTGGCATCGCGCTTAACACCCAGTTCGTCGTAAGGAGTAATTTTTTTATCTCTTAATTCTATAAAACCTAGCGCATGTTTATGAAGTTTGTTTTGAATATAGTGATCATTATATAAATCGGGTTCAGCGTGTGAAGGATAACGTTTTTCTTGTTGGATTTCAAAAACATTTATTAATTGAGGACAATCTCTTAGATATTGCTTTACCTTTAATAAATCCATTCTCTTAAACAATTCAGGCAATGTGGCTCTAGGTTCAATATTCTCAAAAAATGTTTTAAATACAAATGTATCATGATGTGCCACATAGAGATCTATTAATTGCTCTGGTATTAAAAAGAAATGAAGTTTTGAGGTAAAGATTAATTGCGCAGCTTTAGGATCAAGTTTTCCATTTTCAGCAAGTAGTTTTTGAATGATATTAAGTTTTTCTTTTGATTTATATTCAGGATTTTCCCCATACTGATAAATCATTTGGACAACCTCTAAAGGTGTTAGCATCACTTCTTGTTTACTATGAGACATTGGAGGCATCATTTTGTGTATTGAAGCATGGCTCGTATATTCAACAAATATTATAGATTACGAGTTAGAGTACTGTGTTCTTAAACTGGTGCCCCCTAAATTGGGAAAGACCCCATTTTTTTACATTTTATTAAGATGGGCCGTGTTGGGATCGAACCAACGACCTATTGATTAAGAGTCAACTGCTCTACCAACTGAGCTAACGGCCCAAAGAACTCAGAGAACTGGGGTGAACGACGGGGCTCGAACCCGCGACAACCGGAATCACAATCCGGGGCTCTACCAGCTGAGCTACGTCCACCATAAACCTGTCAGGATCAATTACGTAAATTGGCGCGCCTGACAGGACTCGAACCTGTTACCCCCGGCTTAGAAGGCCGGTGCTCTATCCGGATGAGCTACAGGCGCGTAAATATAATATGGTCGGGGTAGAGGGATTTGAACCCCCGACATCCTGCTCCCAAAGCAGGCGCGCTACCAGACTGCGCTATACCCCGAATCCTGTCGTCATGAATACTATGTAACGGCCTCGGATAATACTAGCCGCAAGCACAACAGTCAATTCGAAAAATGCATTTTATTAATACTTCTTAAATTTGATGATTCTACCTGTGTTTATTGTATAATCTAGACCCAATACGCATCTTCTGGAAAACTATTCATGGCTGCTAAACTTATTGATGGCAAAGCATTTGCCACAAAAATCAAAGCTGATATAACTGCTGAAATTTCAGCAAGAAAAAATCAAGGATTCGCTGCACCATGTCTTGCAGTTATCCTTGTTGGCGATAATCCAGCGTCGCATATTTATGTGCGCAATAAACGTCAGGCTTGCGAAGAAGCAGGCATTAAATCGATTTACCACTCTTTACCCAATACTATTCCTGAAAATGATTTAAAAGAATTAATTCACCAACTCAACAATGACCCGACCGTCAATGGCATACTCTTGCAACTACCTTTACCGGAACATATTAATAGCGATGCTTTGCTGGAATTAATCGATCCTGCTAAAGATGTTGATGGTTTCCATCCTTATAACTTAGGTAGACTTGCGCAACGCAGACCTGCACTACAGCCCTGCACGCCTTATGGAATTATGATGTTATTGGATCACATCAAAGAAACATACAAAAATCGTCATGCCGTGATTGTAGGCGCATCAAATATCGTTGGACGCCCTATGGCACTTGAATTATTGTTGGCTGGCAGCACCATCACGATATGTCATCGGTTTACAAAAGATCTAAGCTATTTTGTAAAACAAGCCGATATTCTTGTAGCTGCAGTCGGAATTCCCTCACTTATCAAAGGAGACTGGATCAAACCAGGCGCCACAGTGATTGATGTAGGCATCAATCGTTTAATAGATGGTTCCATTATGGGAGACGTAGAATTCACTGCCGCAAAAGAAAAAGCCGCCTGGATTACTCCTGTCCCTGGAGGAGTCGGCCCAATGACTACAGCAACCTTATTGAAAAATACTTTAACTGCAACAATCAACCAAGATAGCGAGACTAGGGATATCCCCTAACATAATTAGGAACTTCATTATTTAATACAAAGAGTTATTGCACATCGAAGCCTTTGATGAGTATACTCAATTCAATAAAGTTGAAAGGAGGTCAACTGTGCAACAGAACGCGAAGGAACTTGCTGCTCAAGTCAATAAAACCCTAAATGATTTAGGCGTACCGACGAATAACAGAGAAAGAGCCAGTATATTAAGCAAAATGCTGGATATCACAAAGCAACAAGCCTGGGGCCTATTAGAAGGAAGCATACTTCTTGATAACACCCTTTTAAAAAAGATAGCATCTGAACTTGAAGTAGAGCTCTGATAATCATTAGGAGACCCTAATGATTATCAACTAGAGGAACTATCAAAGATCATCAGACGCATACTTGCTATAATAATTTTTAGATAATTGCTTGGCCGCATCGATATCAGCAGGAGTCATAGATTTTGCTAAATCATCTCTTAATTTAGCTGCAGCATCACGAACCTGTGTGTTATTGCTCGTTGAAGCCAAATTTAGCCAGGTATAAGCTAACTTAATATCCCTTGGTATACCCTGGCCTTGCGCATACATAATACCAAGCAAAAGCTGTGCATTATCCATACCATGCTCAGAAGCTTTTAGATACCAATAAGCAGCCTGCTGCGCGTCACTTGGAACACCCATACCTTTTTGATAAAACAAACCCACCATATACTCTGCATTACGCAAACTTTGTTTTGCTGCAAGCAGATACCAACTCAACGCCTGTCTATCATCCTTAGGGACGCCTAAACCATTATGGTATAAATAACCTAAAGCAAATTGAGCATCAGGAAGATTAAATTCAGCCGCCTTCGTATACCATTCAATACTTGCAGGAATATTTTTTACAACACCAATTCCATTGTAAGTTAAATAACCCATAAAATATTGCGCTCGTGGATAGCCTTGACTTGCAGATTTTGATATCGAACTTACTGCGGCAGCTAAATTTGGAGGTGTGCCAAAACCATTGTAGTAAGCAATACCTACATTATATTGAGCAACATCAAGTCCTTTTTCTGCCGCTTGGGTAAACCAATAAAATGCCTGGTTTTTATCGGTACCTGCACCCTTCCCCGAGCTATAGATGACACCTAACATAAACTGAGCTTTCGCAAAACCTTGTTGCGCCGCTAAATTAAACCAATTATAAGCTCGAGCATAATCTCTAGTCACACCTTGGCCCAAATAATACATTAAACCCAGGTTATATTGAGCTTGAACAATACCTTGAGTTGCCGCCTTCGTATAATAGTCTAAAGCAATACTTGGATCTTTTGCAGTGCCAAAACCATTTGCACTCATATAACCCAACATATATTGCGCTTCTGGATTATCACGCTTCGCGGCCTGAGTGAACAATTCTAATGCTTGCGTCACACCCTGAGATACTCCAATGCCATAGTAATACATCAAACCAAGTGCATACTGTGCATCCGGTAAACCTTGGGCATTGGCCTTCATATACCATGCGACTGCAAGTAAATTATCCACAGATTCGCCCAAACCATTTTGACTAAAAAACCCGAGCATAAACTGGGCGATAGGGTTTCCTTGATCTGCGAAATGTTTATAGATATTCAGTGCTTTCTCATATTCTTTATTTTTGTAAGCGATATAAGCTTCAGGCAACTGGGTTGTCGCAGCTTTCACTTGAAAATATCGAAGCGCTGAATTCGGTTGATCATCCGCATAAACAATATGAGTAAAACCTAATAACATAGCCACACAAGAAAGCTTCATCCATTTTTTCATCACTCATTTCCTTATAAAGTTTTTAAACTTGCTTCTGCTTCCGTTAATGTTTCTGAAATTGCATCAATCACAGTGTCTAATTGCTCTCTGGTAATAAGTAGCGGTGGCGCAAGTCGTATGACTGTTTTGTGCGTCTCTTTGCTAAGCACGCCTTTTTTCATCAAACGTAAACATAAATCCCTTGCAGAATAATAACGCGGATTAATGCTTACGCCAACTAACAATCCTTTTCCTCGAACTTCTTCAATGAGGGGTGATTTGATTTTCTTGAGTTGTTGTATGAGATAATCACCTTGCAAAGCCGCATTTTGAATCAAACCATCATTCAATAAAACGTCTATCGCAGCCATTCCCACTGCCGCTGCCAATGGGTTACCTCCAAATGTACTTCCGTGATCGCCTGGGGTTATCACATCCATCACATCTTTACGCGTTAAAAAAACAGATACTGGTATTAAACCGCCGCCTAAGGCTTTACCTAATAGCACGCCATCTGGCTTAATACCTTCATGATCTGATGCTAGAAACTTTCCTGTTCGTCCCATGCCGGTTTGAATTTCATCGCAAATTAACAAAATATTATGTTTTTTGCATATCTCTGCACACTTTCTTAAATACCCTTCTGGCGGTACAATGATCCCGCCTTCACCCTGGATAGGCTCAACCAAAAAAGCTGCTGTATGAGGAGTTATAGCCTGCTCTAATGCATCGACATCTCCATAAGGTATTTGCTTGAATCCAGCCGGAAAAGGACCAAACCCAGCTCGATATTGCGGCTCCGTTGACATACCCACAATAGCAATGGTACGTCCATGAAAATTGCCTTTACAGACAATAATCTCCGCCATATCTTTAGGAACATTTTTTACATTATAAGACCACTTACGAGCTGCTTTTAAAGCTGTTTCTACCGCTTCAGCGCCTGAATTCATCGGTAATACTTTTTCCATGCCCGTGATTTCGCAAACACGCTTCAAAAAAGGGCCCAATTTATCGGTATGAAAAGCCCGTGACACCATCGTTAAAGTATGCGCTTGGTCATTTAATGCTTTCAGTAACCCGGGGTGACAATGTCCATGACTAACGGCCGAATAAGCACTCATCATATCAATATATTGATTTCCATTGATATCCCAAACATAAACTCCTTCACCACGTGTCAAAATAACGGGTAGAGGTGCATAATTTCTAGCGCCATAGCACTCTTCAAGCTCAATCATTGGATGCATAAACATAACCTTTTGCTTAGCTTAATGGAATAAAACTCAATAGTAAGAGGTATATACGGTATTTTGCAACATAAATCAGAAGAGGATGATAAGGGGCGTTTTCTAAGAGTTTTCTGATGAAACCCTTTGCACATATAATGGGTGACTTCTGTTACGCTTTAGGCTTTCCTCTCACAAACTGAAGGACATGCACACCACGCTCCAAGTAAGCCTCCCTACAAGTTTTACTCAACGGTTTCCGATATAACTCTTTCGAAAACTCCCAATTTCAGTATAGTTAATCCAGGATATTTTGCAAGTAAAGTATTTTATTAAAACAGTGATCTACCTGATTGTATTATAAATATATTTTTTGATATAATATCAAGCTATGAAACGAGCAAAACAAAAAGTCTATCCCGAAATGATCCTTGATATCAACAAGCTAAGCCATGATGGCAGAGGTATTGCCAGTATTGATGGTAAAACAACTTTTGTCCACGGATCTCTGCCTGGCGAAAAAGTCTTATGCAAAATCACCTATCAACACAGACGATATAATGAAGCCAAAGCCATAGAAGTTATCACACCCGCTGCTAATCGCGTGACACCTGCATGTGAACATTTTGGCATATGTGGCGGCTGCAGCATGCAGCATGCTTCCATGGATAGCCAACTAGCTTTCAAACAAGAAGTTTTATTAGAGCAACTCTTGCATTTTGGCAAAGTCGCACCTATCGAAGTATTACCCCCTCTTTCAGGCAAATCCTTAGGCTATAGAGGCAAAGCCAGATTAGGTGTTCGTTATGTTATTAAAAAAGGTAAGCTGTTAGTAGGTTTTAGAGAAAAACACAGCAATTTGTTGGCAGACATTCATCAATGCCCTGTTTTACACTCAAGTACCGCTACTCTTATCAATGAGTTAAGTCAGTTAATTACCAGCTTATCGCAATATGAGCATATTCCACAAATAGAAATTGCGGTAGGCGACAAGACCACAGCCTTAGTATTTAGGCATTTAACATCTTTACCTGACGATGATTATGAAAAATTACGTCAATTTGGAAAAGCTCACAATTTGAGTATTTACTTACAACCTAATCCGCCCGAACTTAGTTATAAACTATATCCAGAAGATAGTAATGAACAATTAAGCTATGCTCTCCCAGCATTTAACATAGAAATGTTATTTCATCCGCTTATGTTTACCCAGGTAAACAGCGAAATAAATCCTTTAATGATCAAACAAGCTATACAATTACTCGATCTACAATCTAACGATGAGGTGCTTGATTTATTTTGCGGTCTAGGAAACTTTACCTTACCCATTGCAAGATACGCAAAACACGTTATTGGAATTGAAGGTAGTGATGCCATGGTAAATATTGCAAAACAAAATGCATCTCACAATGCCATTCATAATACTGAATTTTTTGCTTCAAATTTAATGAAGCCTGACGAAAATGATGTTTGGCTTAAACAGCAATACAACAAAATTCTACTCGATCCGCCCCGCACAGGTGCAAAAGAAATTATCCCTTATTTTACACGATTAAATACAAAAAAAATTGTTTACGTTTCTTGTAATCCAGCCACCCTGGCTCGTGATGCTAATGAATTAGTCCATCAACAAGGCTATATTCTTAAAAAAACAGGTATAATCAATATGTTTCCTCATACCAGTCATATAGAAGCCATGGCACTTTTTGAAAAATAAAGTGCTAAACTTAAGATATATGAGAGAAAAAGTCTATGGTTGCTATGAAACACAATTTGCCGCGTCAAACCGATGGAAGCGTCGATTTACCCCTGTGGCTAGCAAATAGCAAAGCCTTATATCACTTAAAAGACATTGAGCTTATAAAAAAATCTGCTGAATTAGCACAGCAATCCAGCAAAGGTTTAACAACTTTCTATGGACAACCTTGCATTGAACAAGGTTTAGTGATGGCGGAAATTCTGCTGGAATTACAACTTGATCAAGAATCTATTGCAGCTTGCATCATGATGAGCACACTGGAACATACCAACATACCCAATGATATGATGGCAAAAAACCTGAATCCCGACGTTCTGAAACTTATTCATAGCGCTCAACAAATGAAGGCCATCAACACGCTGCATAAAAATCGTAATGAAACGCAAATAGACAGGCTTCGAAAAACCATTCTAGCGATGGTTTCAGACATTCGTGTTGTGCTTATTAAACTCGCTGAAAAAACTTGTATTTTAAGAGGTATTAAAAATATAAATCCTATTGAACGTAAACGTATTGCTCAAGACATATTAGACATTTATGCACCTCTTGCGAATCGTCTTGGTATAGGTCAATTAAAATGGGAACTCGAAGATATCTCATTTCACTATATACATCCTGAAAAATATAAAACCATCGCGGCATATTTAGCCGAGAAACGAAAAGATAGACAAGAACGTATTCAAAAAGTCATTTCTACTATTCATCAAGCACTTTCAAAAGCCAATATCAATGCTACCATCTCGGGTAGAGCTAAACATATTTATAGCATTTATTTAAAAATGCAAAAAAAACATTTAGATTATAAATATATTTATGATACCAGTGCCGTACGAATCTTAGTCCCAACTATGGATGATTGTTATCATACTTTAAGTATGGTACATAATATTTGGAAAGATATTCCCGAAGAATTTGATGATTATATTGCAAACCCGAAACCCAATGGTTATCGATCTATTCATACTGCGGTCATTGGCCCTGACAACAAAAATCTGGAAATACAAATTCGCACACATGACATGCATAATGAAGCCGAACATGGCATAGCCGCGCATTGGTTATACAAAGAAGACTACATTAAAAAAACAGGTTATGAGGCCAAAATAGCTTTTTTACGTCAACTATTATCATGGCAAAAAGATATTTCACACCAGGATCAACAACCTGAAAAATCCATGAACGAAATATTTGACGATAGAGTTTATATTTTTACTCCCGCAGGCGATATTATTGATCTCATCAATGGTGCAACACCGCTTGATTTTGCCTATCATATACATAGCGATCTTGGGCATCGATGTCGTGGTGCAAAAATTAATGGTCATATCGTCCCTTTAACACATAAATTAACTACTGGCGATAAAGTAGAAATTATTACCATACAAAATGGTACGCCTAGCCGTGATTGGTTAAACAAAGAAGCCGGTTATCTTAAAACATCAAGAGCCAGGGCCAAAGTATCGCAATGGTTTAAGCAGCAAGATGTTAGCCAATACGTTGAATCAGGAAAACACATAGTAGAACGTGAGTTTTCTCGTGCAGGACTGCAACATGTTGATATGCAAAAAATGGCTGCGAGATTAAATTTCAAAAATCCGGAATCACTTTATGCTTCTTTAGGTCATGGCAGCATTAGACCTGCACAAATTGTTCAAGCAGCATCAACAGAACGACACGAGATATCAGGCAAAACCTTTGTGCCTACTAAAAATGTACGCCCTTCTGCTGAGTTTAAATCACATTTTGAAGTATCTGGCATAAATGATTTACTCACACGTATTGCCAAATGCTGCAAGCCTATGCCGGGTGATAACATCATAGGTTATATTACACAAGGAAGAGGGATCTCCATACATCGCGACAATTGCCGCAATATTTCCGGTGTCACAGAAGATCATAATAATCGTATCATTGCCGTAAACTGGGACAATAAACAGTTAAGTTCTTTTTATGTTGACATCCAAGTAAGCGCAGATGGAAAACATCAAGTGTTAAAGGAAATTACGACCGTTTTATCAAATGCAAAAATCAGTATCATTCATATGAATTCTAAAATTTACAAAAAAAATGAATCATTATTTATTACGATGACTATTGAAGTTATCAATAAAGATCAACTAAATCAATTAATCATGGATATTAAAAAACTACCGCATGTTCATGATGTAAAACGCATACATCATCATTAGGAAAAATATGCTTATGAACCAACCTATTATTGACTGGCAACTCAGCATTCAGCTTGCTGGGAATAATCGTAATCATGCTAAAGAATTTCTTCAGTTACTAGCTAGCGATTTATCTCATCAATTGGAAATAATACGTAATCTTGTTAAGTATGATCAAAAAGATCAAATTAAAAAAGAGTTACACAAACTTTTAGGTGGTTTAAGTTATAGCGGAGCATCGCGTTTAAAAGCTGCTACGATAGCTTTCCATGATGCTCTAAAAAATAATGAAGATATATCACATTTTTTCTTGCCATTTGAAACGGAAGTTGAGATATTTATCGAGCATGTTAAAAATATTGACAAGTAATTTTTATGTATATTTAATGATTAAGGATGGATCAGATGAAGAAAATGATTTTCTTATCTTCGATAGTTATTTTTGCACTTTCAACCTCATCACTCGCAATACCATCGAAAGAAGTCCGATGCCCTTCTGCTGAAAGTATCCAAAGCGCTCCATGGGGCAAGATTTATCAATATGAACCCTTTTGGATGTTAGAAAAAGCTCATAGTTTTTATGATACCGATGACGAATGGTTATTTCTTATGATGTATATTCTAGCAGATGATGAAAAAGACGCTATTGTACAAGCTAATGAAGCTCAAAAAACGTTATATTTACAAGGCCTACAACCACATAAAGAACATTGGCATTGTGTTTATTCGGTAAGTAGTCCTACTTCACCTTGGGCTTCAGCATCGGCTGTATCACCTCCAAAATTAGATGGGATAAATTTATTGCAAAAGGATAAAACGATATGAATTTTGGTGACTTTTGTAAGGTGGGCACGTCGCTGAGAAGCGCTCCTTTGTCCACCCTACAAAATTCATATGGTTTACAAAAGTTGAAAATCTCGTTAATTTATTTTATTGAATTACCAAAATTGCTTTATCATTAGCTTCTTTTGTAGAAATACCTTCCGCTGCTCGAGTTATAGCAAGAATAGAATAGTTACCTTTAGCCCGCATGGTAAAATTTCCATATCCTTCTCTAGTTGGGCAAATACGTTCCCCCGGATATAAAACAAATGTTTGTGAGTCTAAAATATTATCTTGGCCAACTATGAGATCAAACCTATATCCATATTGCATGGCATAAGAACTTTTATTACTTAAACATGCTTTTTGCTGTACTGGAACACGAACAGCTTTATTAACTTGGCCTACGGCATTTCCCGTTTTGGCATAAACACTATCAACCGCTATATTATTGCCACCTGAGTAAACTTCAATTCTTACCGGTGGGATATCTGTAACCCCAGCAGTTTTGAAATGCTCTTCGTTAATAATCTGATAAGCAAAAGTAGTTGATGAAATGAGCAGAGCCGAACAGAAAAATATTTTTTTCATGCTTTATTCCTTTATTAAATTAGTTTATATAAATTTTTTAATGACTTTTATCAGGAGGAGTTTTATTAGAAGAATTTATGATTTCGATCTTAACAGGAGGGGCACTTAATACACCAGGAGTTCTGACATGTTCTTCGCTTAAGATTATAATTCCTTCTTTCGCTAAAGCATCATGATCACTGGCAGGGATTTTTTTTGCTTCCAATGCGGTATTAATTGATACAAGTAATAATAAAAATAGACTAAACTTTTTCATTATGCTGTTATTTCCATATTTGAAGCTTGTTAATAATAACAATGGTCAATTATAAAGTCCAATTAAAAATTGTGACTTAGTAACCGGACTTTATTTTTCATTTAACAATAATGAAAGAGTAAGATGGTTTTTATCGTTGATTTCAAGTAACTTACTAAATAAAAGTTGCGCTACCTCGGGTTTTACTTGTGTATAAAGATCTACTATTTTTATCCAGGGCGTGATTGAAAACTGATTGGTATTACCACACGCAGCATCAAAGATAACGTCAAAAGGAATTCGTGTGACGTAAGCGATGCCTTCTACCCCAAAAACTTACCTCGTGTCGCCTCCAAAATTAGACGGGATAAATTTCTTTGCAACACATGCTCATTCATGGTAGGTATTACTCTTAGGTAAATAAAAATCATGGTGTCATAAGTTGACACCATGATTAACATTTCAATCATCAATATTATTTATTTAAGCATAGTCATAAAAACAAGAAGCGGTTGCCATAGCTACTTCATTAGAAGTTTCATTTATTTTCATATCACCAACGGTATCAGCATGATACACAGAGTAATTATCACTTAGACTTTTGTGAGTATTACTGATAAATATAACGTTGTGATTTCCTCCAAAAGTCGCGCTTTCTGTAGCAACTCCTTGATTCTTGAATTCAAACCAACTTTTATAATTGTTAGATAATTCACAAACGATTTTCTTATTCAATTGATTATGATCCATATCATAATTAAATGATAAACCTGAATGATGAGTAGATAGGATAGCTTCGTTGTAGAAAGGAATACTAACTTGTTTAGCTGGCAAAGAATCGCTTGCTGCTACTTTAAATGAAATTAACGCTATAGGAATTAATAATAAATTAACGTGTTTCATTGTTGCTACTTCCTTCTAAGTAATTAATAAATTGTGTATTATAATCCATATTTTCCATCATAGACATCTCATTTTCTCGACCTTGCTCCAGATTTTTAAAATCCCAATGTTTTTTATCCATCAATTGACTCAGTCTCACGCTTTGCAATGCATGCAGCATATTGCTAGGAATTTTTGGATTTTCTTGAGCGAGCTGATCAATTAACACTGCCACACGCTGTCTGGCAAGGTTTTCCTGGGAACCGCATAAGTTACAAGGAATAATCGGAAATCGACGTTCTTTTGCATAGCTAATAATATCTTTTTCCTGGCAATATACTAAAGGACGTATGACGACATGTTTTTTATTATCGCTTAAAAGTTTTGGCGGCATGGATCGAATTTCACCGCTGTAAAGTATGGACATTAATAAAGTTCGAATTAAATCATCTCTATGATGACCTAAGGCAATCTTGTTATAACCATGTTCTTCTGCATAAGTATAGATAATTCCCCGCCGTAATCTCGAGCATAATGAGCAATAGGTATTACCTTCAGGAACTTTTTCTTTAACAATAGAATAAGTATCTTTTGTTAAAATTTCATAAGGGATTTTAGCATCTTCTAACCATTGACGTAATCCAGCATCACTCCAACCCGGCTGAGCTTGGTCCAATGTAAAAGCAAATAAATCAAACCTGGCCCTAGCTCTTTGTCGAAGTAAGTTAAGTATGCGCAACATAGTAAATGAATCTTTACCACCTGATAGACATACCATTATTCTGTCACCCGATTGGATAAGATTGAAATCTGCTATGGCCTTCCCCGTATAATGTAATAATTTTTTTTCAATGGCTGATTCTTTTTGCAAGGACTTATAACCCACGATTTATATAATTTAATCAATAGAAAATGTTGCCGCTGAAGTGACGCCACTTCAGGACAACATAGAATATCAAGTTTCTTACCAGAAGAATTATTGTTCGACGACAGAGACGTCTTCTGCTTGCAAGCCTTTTTGACCTTGAGCAACAGAAAACTCAACGCGCTGACCTTCCTCTAAGGAACGGTATCCGTCACCACGAATAGCGCGGAAGTGTACGAACACATCACCACCTTGATCTCTTTGAATAAAGCCATAACCCTTACTGTTATTAAACCACTTGACGGTTCCATTTTCACGTGCTGACATACTACACACCTTCTTAAATTTAACATGTATACCCTCAATGGGGTACTTTTAAATGATAACAAAAATACTTTATAGGTGATAGTAAATAAAAATAAATATACACTCGACTGTTTAAATAATACCTAAGACTTCAGATTTTGAGCTCATTAAATCTTACGAGCCTCACCTGGGCTTCATCTAAAAGCTTCACATATTGTTCGCTCTTCATAAATTCATATTCTTTAAGCCTGGAAGCATGAATCGGATCCATACTACCTGCATCTTCCAAACCTGGATGGCACATCATCAAACCACCCTGCTTTATATCCTTTAAAAACGATCGAAATAAAGACTCATACTGATCCAACTTACTGAATGCATACACACCTGAAAATGACTGGTTATGCGGAATCTTGCGCGCCGCCAAGCTCTTTTTAAAAGCTGCCGCACCAGTTAACTGGAGAATAAGTTTTTTTACATTCCATATAGCACGAGGATCATCTATACACCTTATATAACAGCCATGATCACGTAAGCGTTCTTCATAGATCTCAAACAAAACATCACGTATCACAGGAAATTGATGCACGTGTTGATGACCATCAATAAAGTCTGGCAACACACCCATAGCAGAGATAAATTGATCCAACTGAGTATTTAACTCTGCACGAATCGTATGTTTATGTAGCTGACGCAAATGAGACTTCAATAACAAAAGTGATAAAGGCCCCTTTCCCTCAGTTAAATTAAAATGAAGACCTATATCTACTTGATTCTTGTAAGGAATAAGCCAGGGAGCATGCAGCGGCCATCCAGAGCTTGTCACCATACAACTGATTGCTGTTAAACGTCTGCTCTTTAATAAATCAATTATTGCTTGAGAAATCGCGCAAGTTTGTCCATAATCGTCAGCGCAAAGTATGATGTATTTCATGCTATACCAGGATAGATAATATTTAGGTTAATTTACGGGAATTACGACGTGTTATCAACACAAAATAGCAAGGCAACTCATGGATGGTTTTATGATCCATTCTTCATAGCTGTTACCTTAATTTTCTTCTATGCTTTATGGATAGGATCTTATCCCCTATTCACACCAGACGAAGGTCGATATTCTGAAGTAGCACGTGAAATGATAGTCACAGGCGATTATATAACACCACGCCTTAATGGTATTGCCTTTCTCGATAAACCTATTCTTTATTACTGGCTGCAAGCATCCGCTATTCAACTCTTTGGCCTGAAAGAATGGGCATTACGCTTTTGGCCTGCGTGCATAGGTATTATGGGCAGCATCGTTGTCTATATCACAGGACGCACCCTTTATAATCGTCGTGCAGGTATCTTATCTGCTATCATTTTAGCAACATGTCCGCTCTATTTTGGTGCAGCACATTATGCAAACCTCGACCTGGAAGTATCTGTCCTGGTAAGTAATGCACTCTTGTTTTTTATTAGCGCAATGCATACACCATCACAACGGGCGCGCAATGTATTTCTCATATTAGCTTATGTTTTTTCAGCTCTTGCTGTACTCACAAAAGGCTTAATTGGCCTTGCTTTTCCTATGATGATTATAGGTGCCTGGATAGCGATACTTAAGCGCTGGAATTTGTTACTTCAAATACGGTTAATCATGGGCTTGGTTCTATTTATCGTCATTGCAGCGCCATGGTATATTCTCGTACAACAAGCCAATCCGCAATTTTTTCATTATTTTTTTGTATTACAACAATTTTCTCGTTTTCTCACTCAAGCAGATTTTAACAATCAAACAACCACTTGGTTTTACGTTCCTATCGTACTTGCAGGGTTTTTGCCTTGGACATGTTTTCTTTTTCAAGCATTATTTCAACATATAAAATCCATATGGCAAGACAAACAAAAATATTCATCAGAATTGTTTATAATGATCTGGTTTGTCATCGTATTTACATTTTTCTCGATTCCCAAATCGAAAACCATTGGGTATATACTACCTGTTTTTCCTGCTCTTTCTTTAATCGTAGGTCATTATCTAAGTAAATGTTGGGGTCAATTTAAAAATTCTGGTATTCAAATCGGCATATTTTTATTTGTTGTATCATGCCTCGCGTTTGCAGCACTATTTCTTGCTGAACCTAGAAATAATGTATTCCATCTGGAGTTTCAATTAATACCTTATCTCATGACGGGCGGCGTCATTTTATCTTTAGCAGCATTAACCACTTATGTATGTTTTAGATTGAATAAATTTACACAACTTTTTTGTTGTATAGCTTTCGCGTCAGCATTATTTTTACTTTGTATTATCAGCTCTGCATCTGTCATTAATCATAAATCGACAAAATCACTAGCGAAGATCATTGCAACGCATATTAAGCCAAATGATGAGGTCGTTACTTATTGTCGATATTACCAGGATTTACCTATCTATCTACAACGCCGTATCACCATTGCCGCTGATTGGCATAATGATGATATTGCAAAATCCGATAATTGGCAGCGAGAACTGTGGTATCACATGAATTATGTCGATAGCTCTAAATGGTTAATTGAAAAACCTGAACTCATAGCGCGATGGGCAGGAGACAAACGCTTATTTTTATTAATTACCAGTGATATGTACCCCATATTCATGGATAACGTACATGAAAACTATATGGCTGCTCAGGCATACCTTTTGGGGAGTTACAGTTTTAATGATAAGGATATGATATTGCTAGTGAGCAATAAAGAGCTTTAGCAGCTCGCCGTTTTATGAGAATTTATCTATAAAAAAGAATAAGTTATGAAAGTGTAGAAAGAATATCTTTTTTCGCTTATAATGTAATAAATAGATACAAAATACACAAAACGGTGGGGTTATGTCACGTAGAAATGTCTTTTCGCAAACTGGGAAGCCTGAACAATCTGAAGATACAGATCTTCTTCATACAGTTTTAATGCACGATCCAAAACCAGAAACGAAGGACGAACCAAAGGCAAGCGAACAACTGGAAAAATTTTTTAACGATTTGAAAAAACTTTATGAGAATGATTATAATGATGAATGGGAAAATGATAAACAACGGCGTCAAAATTTAGAGAGTAAATTTAACAACGCCTTTCTCGCCTGTAAACAAGCAAGCGAATCATCAAAGAATCTGTTTAATTTGCTAAAGGAATGGGTAAAGCGTGTTTGTGATGTTAATGTAGAAAAAACAATAGAAAATGCTAGAGTTCAACTTTCATTATGCGAATTTGAATTTGCATTATGTGCATTAAAACTAAAAGCAACAACTACTCAGGGGCTTTTGGCAAACGCTGCTTTGGAAATGCATAATGAGATCGAGAAAGCAAAAACTAACAATAAAATCACAGAAGATGATCGCCCGAAACTAACTAATATCATGAACTGTACGATAGCTTGTCTCACAGAAAATAAATCAGAAAATACAAAGGCATTTAATAAGGCTATTGATGAAGCTGAAAAAGCTCATATGTCTATCGGTGATATACCTTGGGAAAAAACAAAAATCCGTGCGATATGTTTGGGTATAGGAGCGATATTACTAGGATCACTTTTCATCGGTTTATCGTTGGCAAGTTTGGTACCTAGCTGGGGCTGGACAGCACCTTTTGCCATTGCGGGTATTAACGTTGGTTGGAATATAATTGCGTATGGAGCCACGGTTTTGGCCGGAATAGGCATCGCTGCAGTTGCGTCTAGTAAGTTAGAAAACAAAAGCCCTTTCTTTAAATATGCTGAAGAATTTAAAGACCAGCTATCACCCGATAATGAAACTCCAAAAAGCAACCCAAAAAGTAAGAACACATAGGATCAGGCTTCTTCATCTCGGTAAATTTTTCTTTTAAATTTATATAGTTATCCCCTACTTGACTTGTAGTCACATTGAGACTACAATATAAATATAGAATTAATTATTGAAGGTGATTATATGCGTACGGCTGACACTTATGTTCGCGCTCGTATTGATACTGCTACTAAAGAACGTGCTGCTGATGCCCTAGAGGCAATGGGTCTTTCCATTTCTGATGCCATTCGCCTCCTGATGCTTCGAGTAGCAGATGAACGTCGCTTACCCTTTGCAGTAAAGGTTCCCAATGCAAGCACAAAAAAAGCTATTGCCGAACTTGAATCAGGGAAGGGAAAACAGTTTAGTAATATTGATTCTTTTATGGAAGACTTAAATAATGAGGACGATTGATCGCTCAACGGCATTTAAAGGTATGCTGCTTTTATAAGAGACATTTTAAGCAAAACCGCCAAAAAATGTTCACCCCTCCTCATCAAAGCCAAACTTCTGGTCAACAATATAATTCGGACGCCGCTTCACCTCAGTAAAAATACGTGCAATATATTCCCCCAAAATACCTATCGAAAGCAGCTGAACACCGCCAAAAAACATAATAGCCACGACTAAAGTTGGAAAACCTGGTAGATCTGCGCCAAATAATAGAGTCACAGTCACAATGTAAATGGCATAAATCAGCGAAACTAAGGAAATAATAAAACCCACAAAACCCCAAACCCTAAGAGGAACATCAGAAAATGAAGTAATGCCGGTGATGGCAAGCTCTGTTAATTTGCCAAATCCCCAAGCACTTTGACCGCCTGCACGTTCCTTAACATCGTAGGGTACTGCACAAGTATTAAAACCTACCCAGGCATATAAGCCCTTCATAAATCGTGTGCGTTCGTTCACATGATTCAATGCATGGATAACCTTTCTATCCAGTAAACGAAAATCACCCGCATGATTGGGAATAGTGATTTTTGATAATTTTGACATCAGCCAGTAAAAAAGAAGCGCGAAGCTGCGTTTAGCACGTGATTCATTCTTACGACTATTACGTAAGCCATAAACCATATCGCTGCCACCTGCCCACTTTTCTAAAAATACCGGAATAAGCTCTATAGGATGTTGAAAATCAGCATCTATTAAAATAGCTACATCACCGCTACAATGGTCTAAACCTGCGGTTAACGCTATTTCTTTCCCAAAATTACGCGAAAACCCCAATACTTTAATATGAGAATTTTTAGGAAGCTTACAAATGGTTTCTATCGTTGCATCTTTGCTGCCATCATCCACAACGATAATTTCATAGCTATCCGTCAAGGACTCAAGACAGGCGGTCAATTCAAGTAAGAAACGGCTTATATTTAATTCTTCATTAAACACAGGAACGATGCATGAAATAAATAATTGTTTATTTTCAATAAGTTGAGATCGTTTCGCCTGACGCATAGTTAATCCTTATAAAGATCATATGATCAAAATTAGTTCACTTTTACCCTTGTTTTATAGTACAATAGCCATACGTTTAGTGGTCAAAGTTATCTAATTGGTTTAAAATGCGGCCACCGACACGTAAGCTAATGTTAATGTTAACATGATGATTGTGCTTTTAAGGAAGAGGCTAGTCAAAATAAAAAAATTATTCTTTAGAAGGGCTAGATATGATGCAAAATAAAATGTTTTGGTTTATCATGGCAAGCATACTCCTTGGAACATTAGGAGGATATTATTTTCCTACTGAGATGCTTTCTATCAGTTGGATGGGTAAATTATTTATTAACTTACTCAAACTCATTGCGCTCCCACTTATTTTTTCAGCCCTCGTCAGTGCAATTACCTCAATAGGTAATGTCAAACGTTTAGGTTCTATAGGCATTTACACCATAAGCTATGTTTTATTAAGTGTTTCTTTTGCGGTAATTATAGGCTTAGTATTATTAAACATAATAAAACCAGGCGTAGGTATGCCGCCAGAACTGATTCTTGCCAATGCTGCACCAGAACATTTAAAACCTCTGGACTTTGGATCATTTTTACTTACGATATTCCCACCCAATATCATCGCTGCTGCGGCAAAATTTGAAATCATGGCGATTGTTTTATTCAGTATAGCTTTTTCTATCGCTTGTATTTCAGTAGGCGAAACAGCAAAACCTGTCATTCAATTTTTTGTAGGCCTCCGAAATATTTTCGTAAAAATGATCATATGGTTAATGTATCTCACACCCGTTGGATTATTTTCCTTATTAGGTACTGCCATTGCAGAAGCGGCATTACAAGAACGATTAATGCAAAGTATAAAAGGCATGATGATTTTCATTATCGTATTCTTATTTGGATTATTTTTACAAATATTATGGCAATTCGCGATCATAAAATTTGTCACTCAGAAAAAAGCTAAAGAATTTACTCGCGACACATCAAATGCCATGTTAACTGCATTTATCACTTCCAGTTCTATCGCAACACTACCTGTAGCTTTAGTTGCTGCGAAAAAACAAGATATAAGTGATGAGGTGGCACGCTTTGTTTTACCCTTTGCAACCACTATCAATCTGGCTGGAACTGCCATGTATGAAGCTGTTTCAACCTTATTTTTCTGCCAAATCCTGGGTATGGATCTTTCCATTTTTTCTCAAATTGGGATTTTCGTTACATCTATCATGGCAGGCATGGGTGCAACAGGTATTCCTGAAGGCGGTTTAGTGACGATGGTAATGGTATTACGTAGTGCTAACGTACCCACTTCTGCAATCGCTTTACTTTTACCATTTGATCGCATTTTAGATCGCTTCAGAACAATGACCAATGTTTGGGGTGATTTAGTGTGTGCTGCAACGGTAGATCATTTCACAAAACGTAAAGAAGTAAAATCGACTTATAAACAAAAAACATTTTTTAGAGAAAGTGCTGCATAAACAATTCATGCGTAAGGTGAATGAATAAATTTTATTTATTCACCTCTTGATTCAATACTCACACAATGTTATAACATCCATCTCTTATCGTAAATCCCCACTCCCCCTTACATACAGACATTTTATTTCTAAGGATTTTTATGCGAAAAAAAACCTATGCTGGTTTTTCACTTATTGAACTCATGATAGTCGTTGCTATCATTGGCATACTTACCGTTTTTGCTATTCCGTCTTATAAAAATTATACCGAACGCGCACGATTTAGCGAGGTCATCATTGGCGCTGAACCGTTTAAAACAGCTATCTCTTTAGCGATACAACAAGGAGCAGAGCTCAATGAACTTACGAACAACGTATATGGCATACCTCCTGAACCCTCACCTACAAAAAATATAGCAAGCATAAAAGTATCAAACGGCATTATTACCGCCACTTCAACAAAGGCTGCAGGTCATGCAACGCTTATATTGACCCCCGATCAAGAAGGAAATGTCTGGAATGTTTCAGGAAGTTGTCTCAATGCCGGCCTCTGCAATTTCTAATATCAAACAGTATGAAATGTCGCTTATAGCGACGTTAGATCCCATTGATTTTGTAAATCAACTGATTGAAACAGGGATTAAACAATTGGCTTCGGATATACACATAGAACCCTATGCAAATCTGTGTCGAATTCGCTATCGGTGCGATGGTATACTCTATGATAAACTATCACTCACAACAGAGTTTGCAGTACGTATTATTGCGCGGCTAAAAGTTCTTTCGAAACTCGATATTACAGAACATCGACTTCCTCAGGACAGCCGATTTCAATATCACACGACTGATATTCGCATTAATTCTTGCCCTACGCTGTTTGGCGAAAAAATCGTATTACGTTTATTAAATAGCAATAAAACGGTGTTATCTATTTCATCACTTGGATTTTCTGAATCTCAAAAACAAATATTCATGCATAACATCACAAAACCGCATGGCATGATTATTGCAACAGGACCTACTAGCAGCGGCAAAACCTCGACACTTTATGCTGCACTTAACCATCTTAATATCGCAGAAAAAAACATCACTACCATAGAAGATCCGGTTGAAATTCAAATCGCTGGCATCAATCAAATGAGTGTACAATCAAAAATTAATTTAGAATTTTCTACGCTATTACGTGCCATTATGCGTCAAGACCCTGACATTATTATGATTGGTGAAATTCGCGACAAAGAAACGGCTTCCATTGCCATACAAGCAGCAACGACAGGTCATCTGGTCTTAACCTCACTTCATACAAATAGCGCGGCAGAAACCATTTTACGTCTTATTTCGCTAGGCATATCACCACTACATATAGCCAACTCTGTTTCACTTATTATTGCGCAACGTTTAATTCGAAAATTATGTGATTATTGCAAACAAGCAAACATTCAAAAAAATATTTATACGGCAAAAGGTTGTCAACATTGTTCAAGCGGTTATCTTGGCAGAACGGGTATTTTTGAGCTATTACCCATTGATGAAAAAATTGCTCCATGTATTTTAGACGCCAATAGTATTTCCATCAAAAATACCATGAAAGAAAATGGCTATGATTTACTGTATCAATCGGCCTATCAAAAGGCGATAGAAGGCAGCGTAAGTCTGGATGAAATTCACCGAACATTAGGATCTGTTGAATATGAAGTTTGTTAAAAATAAAATAAAACCACTTGATATGGTCGTTTTTTTTCGTCAGTTTTCTACTCTTATTTCTTCAAACATTCCCATCATACAAAGCTTGGAACTGCTGCGCCAAACCCAACATCATGTCGTGTTAAAATCGATTCTTCTGGATTTGAAATACCATGTAGAAAGAGGCAAGCGTCTTTCACATAGCCTTAGTAAATTTTCGAAATACTTTGATGAGATGACCTGTTTTTTATTAGCCATAGGAGAAAAATCCGGTACCTTTGATATCATGTTACAACACATTGCCAATCATAAAGAAAAATCCTATCGTTTTAATCATAAAATCAAACAAGCACTATTTTATCCTGCGATCATAAGCATCATTGCAATCCTGGTCTGTTTAATTATGTTAGTTTTTATTGTTCCTCGGTTTAATCTATTTTTTCAAGAAGCTAATGTTGCATTACCCACATTTACTTTGGCTATCATACGTTTTTCAGAAATGTTACAGCGCTATGGTTACCTATGCTTAATTCCATTTCTTATTTTTATATTTTTTGTTAAAGAAAAACTTCACTCACATAAATTACAGATTATTTTGCATCGTATACCTATCATTGGACGTATTTTAAAAATAGCTCGTATGATAAATTTTACTCGGTATTTATCAATCACACTCAAAGCCGGCTTAACGATTAGCGAATCTATACCCCTGATCGCCAAAGCAAGCGGCAACTTCTCATTTGAAAAAGATCTCATGACAGTAAAACAACACATAGAGATAGGACACAAAATACACCATGCTATGCGCAAAAACCCCAATTTTCCGCTGCTCATGGTTGAAATGATCAAAATTGGTGAAGAATCAGGCACATTAGACTATATGCTTGAAAAAATATCTATACTTTATGAAAATGAACTTGATCAATTAACAAGTTATTTAAGTGATTTATTAGAACCCTTGATTATGGTGGTTCTTGGTATTTTAATTGGCGGCTTAGTTATTGCGATGTATTTGCCGATTTTTAAGCTGGGAAGTGCCTTATAACATCATGAATCATATCATAATTTTTAAAAAGCTAATTTTTAGTCCATGATATGTTATAATTTATCCAAACCACACAAAACGAGATAGAAAATGCCCATCCAAGAGAAAATGGATCGCGATATAATCGATTGGTCAATCATTGAACCACTTATGGTCATCTATAATTCGTTGCCTAAAGAAGATGCCATTGCTGCTCTTGCGAAACTCATCAATTTACCCATCATGGATGAGAAAGAAAAAAATTATCCGCCTTTGTCTCCATTATTTCAAAATAAAGTTTATCAAACCAAAGAAATTCAAAGTGCGCTCAAGGCATTGAGTGAAATTATGCATAATCCTCAACCACAAGATCGAGCGCCCTTTGAAGAAACACACAATCCGGTCCATTGGGGCAAATTTAATTTGCTTCACCAGAATGAGAATGGAGAAATCGTCTCACGTTCGGGGGCGAACATTACAGCTCGCGATGTACATGATTATATGAGATACAAATTTGCGATCGCAGCGTTCAATATCATAGCACTGCAAGAAGCTAAACAATTCATAAATGACATAAAAAAGAATGCGGACAAAAAAAATCAATATTATAAACATCTTGCCGAATGGGTTTCTGAAGATGCGATGCCAGAAGCCATGCGAGAGCTCTTCTTGTCTGACAACATTCTAAAACAAAAAATAATAACGGCGCTAAAAGATAATCTAAGTCAGAAAGATTTTCAAATATTTCTACCATACCTCGATAAAAATGATTTAAAAAAAGCATTAGAAGAAAAAAAATTAACCACACCAGAAACAGAAACCACTCAACTTTTAATAGAGGAAAAAGAATCAAAAACAGCAGAATCTCAATTTTTAATTAATACAAATGGCATGATTGATAATTTATTTTTATTAGGAGCTTCAGCATTTGATAGGGAAATGGAAGCTGCCATGAGTACTTTATTGAGTGGTTTCGTTTTTGATGAAGAAATATCTCGAAAGTTGACAATCTTTGAAAAGCCTCCTTATAAAGCAGTGCATGAAAAATTGCAGGAACAGCTTAAAGATCCAGGCGAGTATTTTTCGCCTGAGGTCATTTTATCTTTCGTTAAGGTAGCTGAAACACGGGAAATACTAAATTTATATGGCAATGCCATGAAAGTAAATCATGCAGATCTCTTCAATGCGTGCGAACAAATTTGTCGAGACTATGTTCACCATCTCGAGACAACTTCTGAAGAAGAACAGATCCCTCTTACAAAAGAAAAACTGACAAAATTGAATCAAGTTTTGGAAAATGTTAAGGAATTTATAAAAGAAAAAGAATTTATTGACTGGACGAGCAATGTTTTTGCTTTATATTTTCAATCAGACCAAGCCGAACAGGATAAAATACTTGAGAAAATACTTTATTTTGTATTTGATCAAAAGAGAATACATACTCCTGACAACTGGTTACATATCATCTATCAACACAACTTAAGTCATGCTCCGGAAGAAAAAGAGTTTATAAATATTGAACCTTATCATATCAATCGAGTATTTCTTCATGCGCTGACCATGCCTATTGAAGATTGGACTCCCGCCTTTTATGACACGTTCGGTAGTATGCTAGATTTATTAGAGAGTTCTAACAGTGATTTGGCAGCACGGCTTAAACGGGATTCCTATCCCCCTGAATTTATCGCCCAACTTCGTTGGTTGCAGAACTATCATGCATGTCAAGGAGAAGCTAAAGCTAACCCAGAACCTCCTGTAGCATTTCCCATACCCGTCCTCTATTATCCAGATAATGCTAATGAATTCGCTCGTGTACTCAGATTACTTTCTCCTGAAAAAATTTCTGCTGTTATTGAAAAACTAAAAACCCGATCACCGCAAGTTTTTCGCACAGTAGAAAATTTGAAAGTTGTCCTTGGTTCTTTAAATAATAACCAACAAGATGTACTTCTTACAAACCTCAAAGATCAATTACCTGATCTCATTCAAACGATGAATAATTTCTATGAACTTCTTAGGGATCGTAATTTTACTCAAAAAAACTTCATTATTGAAAGTATAAAAGATGTTTTGCCGTCTCTAATTATGACACCCTCTGATTTGATTGACGTTCTTAGTTATCTTAACCCTGCTCAACGAACGATAGTTTTTGAAAGCATAAAAAATGACTTGTCGCAATTCATGTTCCAATCAACAAGTGATTTTAAGAAAATACTTTCTTATCTTGCACCAAATGAAAAGATTATATTTTATGAAAAAATAAAAAATTCATTGGCAAAATTTATCAAGACACCAAACAAGTTGTTTTCCATTCTGGATGCTCTTAATCCAGAACAAAGAGCCGATTTTTTTGAAACCTTAAAAAATTATTGGCCAAAAATCATTATAAACAACCAAGTTTTGCACCACTGTCTTGAATCTTTTCGCGAACAAAAAGATGTTATCTATACCATCTATGAGAGCTTAGAAAGCCAATGGCCAATGCTGATTACAACAAAAACGGATTTGGATTACCTTGGTAAGTTTTATGATTCCGAACAAAGAACCAGGATTGCCAATATATTGTTAATTCATAACTTAGATAATTATATGGAAGATATAGCTCGACAACTGGAAAGTATAACTCAACATATAGCTCAACAACCTCAAAGAATTAAAATGTTCTTCCATTCACAGCAAAATATACTTGAAGCGATTCTTATGCTAAAACATTCACTTAACCTTGGGGTACCTCTCGATAAAAAATACATTGAGCCATTGTCCAAGGTAAAACTGAAAGAGCCGATAATAGAAGCGCATTTAAAAATATTTAGACCAGAGATAAAGATCAAGCAATTTTTAGAGATGACTATGAATCCTCAGAAAATACTTCGTCATGAAGTTAAAAAGTAATAACATGGCTATTTAAGTAATGGAACATTTAAAAACTTATACCAAACAATCCCAAGGTATCACCCAATCAGTTTCAGTAACAGCATATTTGCTACCAAACGCGATAATCAAGCCTTTTGAAAGGTCTCGATGTCTATAGTCATGTTGTATAAATATTTCCACCTCGATTTTTGATGATAGCATCATCAAAAATCAAGCATCATAAGCAATGTTATCAGGGAACCCTGAATGGAACCCTTGATTATGGTGATTCTTGGTGTTTTAATAAGTATATTAGGTAGTGCTTCAAAAGTGTGGCCTCCTTCCCCCGGCCCCTTCCTCCAAAAAAAGCATTTGGAAGAAGGGGTGACTAGAAGCTACAGCATCATGAAAACTTATAATCAACACTTTTGAAGTACTACCGTATATTACAATGTATTTATCAATCTTTAAGCTAGGAACTGCGTCACAATGGATATCATTAATTTTATTGCTTCAAATCAAAACCTTTTTTTAGTGCTCGTTGCAGCAATATCTTTGCTCGTAGGTAGTTTTTTAAATGTTGTCATTTATCGCCTGCCGCGCATGATACAAAATGAGTGGAACCAGGAATGCAGGGCTTACCTGGGCCTTAAATCACATTCGACAGATATAGAACAGCTCAATCTATATCTTCCTCTTTCACATTGCACACACTGCAAGAAAGGTTTAAAACCATGGCACAACATTCCTGTTATTAGCTATCTTGTGCTACGAGGAAAATGCGCTTACTGCAAGATAAAAATATCGATTCGTTACCCATTTGTTGAGTTCTTATGTTGTCTTGCATCGGTTTATGTCGCCTGGCGATTTGGTTTTACATGGCAAACATTTGGGGGATTATTATTCACATGGATCATTATTTCACTTACTTTCATCGATCTGGATTATCATCTACTACCTGACCACTTAACTTATGCATTACTATGGCTAGGATTGTTTCTTAGTATTTATTCCGTTTTCTCGGGAAGTCATGACGCAATCATTGGAGCAATCGTTGGATATCTCATTTTTTTTATAACACAGCTTTTATTTAAGCTTGTCACAGGAAAAATAGGCATGGGACAAGGCGACTATAAATATTTAGCAGGTCTCGGCGCATTTCTTGGTTGGCAACAACTACCTATTATTATACTGTTGGCATCTGTGATTGGTATGATTTTTGGTATGACGCAAATGATTATTAAACGTCAATATAAAAGCGTACCTATGCCATTCGGGCCTTATCTCACTATTGCAGGTTGGATAAGTTTAATCTGGGGCAATGAAATTTTGCAAATCTATATGAACCAACTGTGATGTTATAATATTATGCTTATCATTGGATTAACTGGCGGAATAGGCAGCGGCAAATCAACTGTTGCCAAATTGTTCGAAGAAAAAGGCATCACTGTCATCGACGCAGATCAATTAGCACGTGATCTAACCCTGCCTGATCAACCTGCACTCCATAAAATTGTCGAAAAATTTGGCAGCGATATATTACTTCCGAATCATACACTCGATAGATCCAAACTAAGAAAACTGATTTTTAAAGATGATCATAAACGTATTTGGTTAGAACAATTATTACATCCTCTTATTAGAGATGGAGTTGCGCAACAAATAAAAGACGCCCATTCACCTTACTGCATAGTCATGATACCTCTTCTTATTGAATCCGCCCCCAACCCCCTCATCAATCGAATTCTTGTCGTCGATGCAAACAAAGAGGAACAACTTGAACGCGCTGCTACACGAGACAAACAATCAGGTGGTGAGATTTACACAATCTTGAGCAAACAAGCAACACGCGCACAACGCTTGAAAGCCGCAGATGATGTTATCTCTAATATGGGCACGCTGGAAGACTTGCGAGGACAAGTCGATGCCTTGCATAGGTATTATATGTCATTGATTTGATCAATTGATATCAAACTATGGTTTGATTTTTCTTTTCTTTAATGTTTTTTTTTCCATAAAGACGGTTATGGACTATCTTCAAAAGCGACTGTTCGGTATTAGGGCCTATAATTTTACGTACCACGTCACCATCAGGATTAATAATAAAAGTCGTAGGTAAAACAGTGACTTCGCCGAGTCGCCATACTTCTGCAGGATCCTCTTGTAAAACAGGGAATAAAATTCCTGTTCTTTGTATGGCTTGTCGTAGCACAGGATTAGGTAGCCTATCATAATTCACACCAACAATCAGAATATTGCTATCGTGATTATTTTTATAAAAATTATTGAGCTCAGGAGTTTCTTCAATACAACTATCACACCAATCAGCCCAATAATTTACAATAATCCATTTATTTTTAAATTCAGAGATAGGTATAAAACGTCCTGTTGCATCATGAAATGAAAAAGCCATATAGCTATAAAACGACAATACTAAAACCATCATAACAAATATTATATTTCTGTAAGACATCCCTGCCTCCTATAGTTAAGAAATTTCTGCCGCCACAATCGCTTTATAATCCTTAATCAATTGATCAGATTTGTGTGGAAAAGATAAATAGGCTTGCACTTCACCTTTAGGATTAAATAAAAGTATTTCAGCCGAATGATTTACCATATACTGATCTTTTGTTTTATTATCTGCTTCAATTTTAACAGCCATAATATGTAATTGTCTCTCAAATGCTTCGGTTTCTTTAGGTTCAGCTCTTGCACCAATAAAATCAGCATTAAATGCATTGATATAATCATTCATTTTACTCATGGAGTCTCTTTCTGGATCCACTGTAACCAATACAATTTGTGGTAGTTTATCCTTAGGTAATTCCGATTTTAATGTATGATACATTTTATTCAGCTCTGTCATCGTGGTTGGACAGACAAAACCACAATTCGTAAACCCAAAAAACATCATCGTCCAATGGCCCATCAAATTATTTTTAGAAAACCGCTGTCCTTTATGATCGGTTAATTGAAAATCTTGTATTGTTTTTGATTTTCCTAAAAATACACCGTTAATCTTTACCTCTTTAGGAATATAAGTAATAGGTTGTTTATTAAACATACCTAAATATATAAATAATACACTTAATACTGCGACTAATAACACCAAACAAAAAATAATTTTTTTGCGGCTGATCATAATACACACCTCGATATTTTACACATAATGATCCACTAACAATAAAAGAAAAAGCAACCCTAAATAATGAATCGAATATTTAAACGTATTCAATGCATGCTTACTGTCATCAGAATAATAAAGACGTACTACGTAATATAAAAATATGGCATTTGCAGCTAACACACCTACTAAATAAATTATGCCTGACATATGAATAACATAGGGTAAAATCGAAACGCATATTAATAAAATGGTGTAAAATAAAATATTAAGCTTGGTAAAAGCAACACCATGCGTATTGGGCAACATAGGAACCTTTGCTTTAGCATAATCATCTAATCGATGAATAGCGAGCGCCCAAAAATGTGGCGGCGTCCAAACATAAATAATCAAGACAAGTATTAAAGCTTCGGGGCTCATCGTCCCTGTGACAGCAGTCCAACCTAGCAAAGGCGGCACGGCACCCGCAATACCGCCTATCACAATATTTTGCGGAGTAGCATATTTTAAATATAATGTATAACAAACTGCATACCCAATCAGCGAAAGAAACGTTAATATGGCAGTGATGGTATTAATATAAACAAATAAAATCAGCATACCCACCACACATAACAATCCGGCAAAATATAAACTATGCACAGTGGATATTTTACCTTTTGCAATAGGACGATGTTCTGTACGCCGCATCAATTTATCAATATGCTGATCTGCTATATGATTTAAAGCTGCAGCACTGGCAGCGACTAAAGCAATACCCATACTCCCGAGAATCATGGGCGTGATAGGAAAAGACACAGAGGGAGCAAGACACATACCCACCAGAGCGGTAAGAATCATAAGCAAAACAACTCTGGGTTTGCATAATTCTATATAATCACGAATTTGACTCATGAATCACTCACCTTCAGCCTAAATACCAATGTCACCATAGATAGCAATAATACTACAGCTATCAAATTATGGCCAATTGCAGTGATTAAAGGAAGTTTATACATAACATTTATCATTCCCAGAGAAAGCTGTATGAATAATAGAACCCAAATAATATAAACAGATTGAAGCCCAGACCTCGAATATTTCATAAAAAAAACAGTAAATACAAGAAGATAAAGCGTGACAATAAGAGCTCCCAAACGATGCATCATTTGTATGGTTTGCCGGGCCGACTCTGACAAAACACCACCCTCATAGTTCACCCCTACAGGCGAAAAAAAAGTAAACGCTTCGCTAAAGTTCATTCTCATAAATGGGTTAGTATTTATACAAAACGGAAAGTCTAGACAGCTAAATGAAGCATAATTTGTGCTGACCCAGGCACCTAGAAATATCTGCAATAAAATGAGAATTAAGCCTATGACAGCACCTATTTTAATACCTTTAGGCTGTTGCACTTTCCCTAGTGATTGATCGCTATTATTTAAATAAATTAACCAAAGCATGGTGACTATCAAAAAACCGCCCAATAAATGCTGCGTGACGACGATAGGCAATAATTTATAGGTGACAGTCCACCGACCCAATAGTATTTGATAAATTAAAAGAGCTAAAATACTTGCGCCTAACATCATATTGCTGCGGCTACGCAACGCTTTACTGAAAATTAAACAAAGAACTACCAGTATCATTAAACCTAAACTACCAGCAAAATAGCGGTGTATCATTTCCGCCCATGCTTTAAATACATCTAACCTTCCGGCCGGATTGCTTAATGGCACTGTCAAATGACCATAACACCCAGGCCAATCAGGACAACCCAAACCCGCGTCCATTAAACGTGTAAATGCACCTAGACCTATCACTATCAATGCAAAAAAGCATCCAAAAATTGCCGCTACCGTGAGATATTTTCGCTTAAGCACGATGAGAAATCTCTAATACATGATTTAAATCTTTTAAAATATTCATAGGATTTGATGTATCTGCATAATACATAAATAAGTTTCCGGCAGGATCCACTAGATAAATTTTATTTTCTAGTAACTCCCCAGATGCCGTAACATTTTTGATGCTAACTCGCTCACTGTTTTTACCCAAGGCTTTTTTTATCTGGTTTAAAGTGTAGACGACATTTTCACAATCGCTATCACAGTTATTTTTAGATACATGAACTATTTGCCATTGGTTTTTGTAAGTAGTTTGCCAAAGATTTTTAACATCTAGAGGTGGATTGATGAGAACACCATGATTTGTGGTTTTTAAATTAAAATGTTCATGGTTGTAATACAATAACCCACTCAGGATAATGGGAAAGAAAAATGCTAATATTAAGCATATTAGCGGTGCGTATTTTTTGGTCATTGCTTCACTCTATTATCTATACATCTATACAAAAACACGATCCTATCAAAACGATCATGGCAAATGCAAACCCTTAGCATAAGCACTCGCATCAAAAAGCGTATAAGACAGTACCACTTCTTTGATGTCTTTCGCAATCTCTGGTTCTATAAAAAAATACACTGGCATATCCGCTTTTTGGCCTTTGAAAAAATATTGCTGTGTGAAACAAAAACACTCGGTTTTTTTTAAAAAACGAGCAGCCTCTATCGGTGTGATACTTGGAATGGCCTGCACTGTGATTTCTTTGCCTGTGAGATTTTCAGCACGAAAATAAATTAATTTTCTTTCACCTGGATGTATAGTGATACGCGGTTGTAACGGAACAAATGCAAATTTTAAATCACCATGAAGCGTCGTCGTAAAATCAACTTTAATAGTACGTGAATAATCAATTTCCATGCCTTCATCGACAGCGGCTACTGATAACCTACCATTAATGCCTTCTTTTTTACAAATCAATTTATACAAAGGCACCATCATATAACATAGGCCAAACATAAATAAAATGCAGCAAACTAATAAAGACACGATGCGTTTATGGCTGATGGTATTTTTATTCACAAAATGCTCCGTTTAAAATGGATTAGGACTTACGCATTGACGGCTTTGTGAAATGATGTATTAAAAGTTTCGTCATCCCGCGCACGCTCCTAGCGCGGGACCCAGCGCCTTTTATGTACATAAGTGATTATATATACCATGCCGATAAGGATTATTTTTCAATGTATCCTTCATCTTCTTAGAAGCTCTCATAAAGCTCTATTAAATTACAATTGATAGAAAAGTCACTGGGTCCCGCGCTAAGAGCATGCGCGGGATGACGAAACTTTTAATAAATAATTTCACAAAACCCTCATCTCTCATCCCGAGAAAAATGTTTTCCTACTCGAACATGTTTCAATTTTTTCATTAAATCTGTATAACTAACAAGATGCACATCCTCTTTAACGTAAGATTCTAACCAGTGCCTGAAAACAAGATTTAGTGTTTCTTTGTTTTTTAACGCTTTTTGGCGTGCTTTTTTTATCATACTTGCATCAGCACTGAATGTGATATTTTTTAACATAAGCAAGTCTCTTATTCACACGAATATAATGTACGCCTAAAAAGTGTTCTTTACAAGAAGCAATTTAAGCAACAAATAAAAGTGTCAGAACTATGTTAAGGGCAGCTTATTGTGTTGCGCAGGTCAACTTATACAATTATCCTGACAGCACCCACTCCTGAATTAAACGTACTGCTTCCTAATAAGTTCGTCATCAATAGATACGCCTCGTGTAAAAACATTCTAAGAAAAATTGCATATCTTTTATAATCAATTTAAATATAATATTAGCATGTCCATTTTGTTAATTATTAGGATTTTTCATGAATCATTATCAAATATTAGAATTAAATAATACTGCCACTCCTCAAGATATTAAAAAAGCTTATTACAGACTAGCCAAAATATGGCATCCTGATAAAAACCCAGACAATGAAAATGAGGCTACTGAAAAATTTAAACTTATACAACATGCATATGAAGTGCTATCTGATCCTGTTTCTAAAAAAAGATACGATAGTTTATTTGGCATTCATCAAGAGGATTCAAAAAAAGAAAATAATAATCGCTTCAGCGTAAGTCTTTCTACCCTCATAATCAAATATCCTGGATTACTTTCCACCCTTAATACAGAAAATTATTTTGAAAAAATAAAACAATATAATTTATCACGGGAAGAGATTAGTTTTTTATGGTTTAAGGCGATAAATGATCGCTATAAGATTCTTGCATCTATCCATTCATGGGATGATTTTAGTTTAATTCCGAGTGCTACCGATTATATATTTTATACCAATGTTAACAATTTTTATGAATATAGAAAAACAATCATTGAATTAAAAATATTTCATAAATGTATTAAAACCATGGATGATCTTATGGATTTTTTATGCCTATATTATCTAGGAATCGATGATTTTGCACAAACATATAAGTATACATTATGTAATGAATTAGAATATCAATTTCCAAAACTTATTCAAGGAGGACTAAAAAAGTATCTTTATCATGATAAATTTTTAGATTTACTTTATTCTTTGAGTCCAAATTCTTTATCCGTCATGGCTCGTTGGAATAAGAAAGAATTTTTGAGATTGCTACACGATGATGAAGCTGATGAACAGGCATTTTTGAATTTATTATCCCATTGTGATTTTAATAAAGAAAAATACACTATTACTTTATTTTCGTCATCAAGTTACAAGTCGCTTCATTCATCGCATTATAGCGTTGTATTAAGGAAAAATGAAAAATCAGAAATCGAATTTATACCAGGGTTAGGCTCGGATCAATGGAAGCCCTCTAAGTTAGCCTTGTCTGAAGGTGCCTTAAAAGTTTTGGATGCGTTCTTAGAACATGAAAATCCGATTACTCTTAATTATTCAGACAATCCTGAGTTATTCCGCCAGGTCTTATTTCAATGCATTCCTCGGGTTAAATTTGATAAAGAACAGGCACTTGCTTTAGCTCAAGAATTATTACCGGCACAATTTAAATCAACTGGTCTATTGGTAGATAAAATAAAAAATTTACCTGCTCCGATAGCATTGTTCGCCTTGAAAAAAATATCGATGGTATCATTCAGATTGCGACACGATCAATTTTCGGATATGTTGACTTGGCCCGCATTTAGTGAAGAAAAAAATAAAATCTATCGTGATGAATTGTCTAATTATTTATTAGATAATGAAAAAGATTTATTAGCCCAAAAAAAATTGTTTTATGCATTATTTTTTCATTTTAGCAAGGAAGTGCAGGCTAAGTTTTTAGCTATGATGAAGGAAAAATATGGTCCTACTGTGAAAGAAGATTGGGAATTCTTGGTTTATTCTGCATGGGGTAAAAATGGATTAGCTGAAAAAGAAGTTGCAATGAAGGCTATTTCATTTCCACCGTTGAATGTATTTTTAATGGATTTACCTTCTAATATTCCGCAACAGGATCTATATCTATTGGCGAATGCTCTTATAAAATCTACAGCTCTATTAGATATACTTATAGCTAATGATACATTTAGATTTCCGTCTTTTTTAGTTCCTCATAGATACAAAGAAATTTTTAAAGATATAGAATCTCAAGCCCGGAAAGAGCTGGCTTTAAAAGATAATTTTATTGAAAAATTAGATGAAAAAATATGTTATTACACTAACCAACATAATCAGGAAGTTGATGGCAGTGAAAATAAACTATTATATGCAGACATGATAAAAATTTTTAAGATTGAACGAAATCAGTATGCCGTAAGTGCAAGAGATCATTCGTCTAAAAGCAATTGTTGTAAAATCATTGCTGATAGAATAAATCAATTAACAACAACCTCTATAATCAATGAAAATACAGCGGATATTTTGAGCCGAGGAGTTTACTCAATAGGATCTTTATTTGGTTTGTGCCAAGCTAAAGACGTAATTAAAAAAACACCTATATCAAACAACATGCATACATTTATGAGTCATCCACATACACGTTTGGTAAAAGATATTGTTGAGGCTTGTGAGCTTAAGAGCTCGATGCTGCACTGATTATTGACAATTTCCTTCAGTATATGTTAATTATCCTAATAAATTAGCACTATGGTGGGCACGCTGCGCTCTTATCATTATCCACAACTTTTTATGTAATCTATAGCTCTCATCATCCCGCGCATGTTTTTAGCGCGGGGCCCAGCGACTTTCTTTAAAAAATGGAATTTATTAAGAGGTGTTTATGAGTACGCTAAACTTATCCAACGCTTTATTTGTTCGATCAATTACTATTTCAAAGGCACTGGGTCCCGCGCTAAAAACATGCGCGGGATGACGAGAACTATATATTAGTATCCAACCCAATCATGATCGGGCACCACGTTTTGCTATGACTTTATTCATATCATCAATAGAAATCTTTTTCTTAGGTTTAGGTAACATTCCTTTTAACTCTGAAACATCAGAAGTTAACGCTGCAACAACAACGCGTCCATCATTATCAATAAAAAACTCTAACTTATCACCTGCATGTACCCCAAGATATGTACGGATTGCGATAGGAATGGTGGTTTGACCCTTACTCGTTATACTTGATTTTGGCATTGTAATTCCTTACAAATTATTATTATCCTTACTTTATGGTAATTTACAAAAAAGTTAATCTTTTGTGTGTATTTTTTTATCTGGATACTATCATGATAAATATTATTAAATTTGTCCATATTTTGCTCGCCCTAAGCTTGCTAGGTTTAACCTCTTATTGCTTGATTTTAACAAGCTCTAAATATCGCACACATCTCGTATTTTTTAATAAAAACTTACTCATCATCAGTTTTTTTGCCCTTTTAACAGGAAGCTTACTGGTTTATCCCAAGCACTTTACTTTTCATACTCCCTGGATACAAGCTGCTTATTTACTGATAATCATTTATGGAATAATACTAGGAATCTCTACCCTATTCTCAAAAAAAATCACTCAAACTTGGATATGGCGCTGTCTCTATGTCATACTTATTTCTATACTTATTTTAATCATTCACGATGCTGTAACCAAACATACTATTTTATGTTTTATGAAACCTTAAAAATTCTGCATATTATTAGCGCATCGCTTTTGTTAATGAGTGTTTTTTCCACTTTTAAACTTTGGCAAACACTCTCATTAGAAAAAATTCAAACACAAACCTGGACTTTGTTTATCCCCGCGGCCATTTTTCAATTAGCCAGTGGATTTACAATGATAAGTTTAAAGCACTATGACCTGTCTGAATATTGGATTATAGGCAGCATGAGTGGTTTTATGGTATTAATCATAAGCTGGTTTGGTTTTCTATACCTGCTTTTCACCTTATCACTAAAAAACCGTTTTTACCGAATATTACAAATGACTTTACTCTTGATCTCCGGTATTACATTATTATTCATGATATTTTTAATGACGAATAAAATACTTTAATGACTGATCAATTATGCCTGCATGACCTTAGCTTTAAACGTAAGCATCATGTTTTATTTTCTAAACTCCATCATACGATAAACGCTGGAGAGATTATCCAAGTTCGCGGACATAATGGTTCTGGAAAATCCACTTTATTACGCATACTTGCAGGTTTCATAGAACCTCATAGCGGCATGGTGACCTGGAATGGGCTTTGCATTTCAAAAGATAGGGAAAACTATATAGAAAATATGATTTATATTGGCCATTCAAACGGAATAAAACCTAATTTAACCGTTTATGAAAATCTATCATTAACATGCATACTTACGGGATTTCAATCCAAAGACTTACATATCATTATAAAAAAAGCGGGGTTAGAAGCTGTTTCACACATACGCGCACAATATTTATCAGCAGGGCAACTACGACGTTTATGCCTGGCTCGACTTATGTTTGCATCTTCTACAGTATGGCTTTTAGACGAACCAAATACTGCATTAGATGATGAGGGGCAAGGATTATTAAACACATTGCTCAGAAATCATATAATAAATCATGGCATCGCTGTGATTGCAACGCATCAAGCTTTATTATTAAATCACACGGTGAAAACGATTTTTCTTGGCGATCATCATGCAGCTTAACTATTTACATGCTTTTATTCAGATCACAAAACATGAAATAAAAATCATATTACGTTCAAGATTTACATGGATCACTCCTCTTGTGTTTTACATCATGGTAGTATGTCTATTCCCTCTAGCTATAGGGCATGATCAAACATTATTAGCCAACATGGCGCCCGGAGTTATTTGGGTAGCCGCATTATTAGCGACTATCATATCCATGGGGCATGTATTTCGAAACGATTTCGATGAGGGCTATCTTGATTTATTGCTCGTAAGTACTTATCCTTTAAGTTTATTAGCTTTAACCAAAATCACAAGTCACTGGATAAGTCATGGTTTACCGTTGATTTTAATCAGTCCTCTACTAGGATTATTACTAAACTTAAATACCGAAGAACTTTGTGCGCTTATTTTCACATTATTACTTGGAACACCTGTTTTAAGCTTGATAGGTGCAATAGGTGCAGCGCTGACTGTAACAGTGCGAAGCAATGGACTTTTATTACCTATGCTTATGATCCCTTTCTATATTCCAGTACTTATTTTTGGAACAGGCATCATGATCATGACCCACAACCACGAACCTGTCATAGCTTATTATGCCATGATGGGAGCGTTTGTATTATTAAGCTTGGTATTTGCACCTTTGCTTACAGGACAAGCTTTAAAAATAGGAGCAAGCGGATAGATGTTTAAAAAATTATTATCCCCATATGCTTTTTATAACCATACTACACCGCTTGTCCCATGGATACTTGCTGGATTTATGTTATGTTTTAGTTATGGAATTTTTGCAGGACTATTTATAGCACCTGCCGATTATCAACAAGGCGATGGATTTCGTATTATTTACGTACACGTCCCAAGTGCTTTTACCGCCATGCTTATTTACTTTACTATGGCGATATGCGCCATGATTACTTTAATTTGGCGTGTTAAAATCACCGCAATTTGCATGTCATGCAGCGCACCCATGGGTGCATGGTTTACTTTATTGGCACTCATCACAGGCTCTATTTGGGGAAAACCTATGTGGGGCACATGGTGGATTTGGGACGCAAGACTGACCTCTGTTTTAATCTTATTATTTATTTATCTTGGTTTTATCGCTTTACAATCCGTGATTGACGATGTACAAACGCGCGATCGAGCGACGAGTATAATTACCATCGTTGGTATCATCAATTTACCTATCATTCATTATTCTGTTGTCTGGTGGAGCACACTTCATCAAGGACCTACCATCAGTAAATTATCTGCACCCTCCATTGCACTTAGCATGCTTTATCCATTGCTTGCCATGATTGCAGCGTTTATATTATTTTATGTGCTAATCGTCATGATACGCATGCGAAATCAAATTCTTCTAAGAGAAATCGAAACTGCCTGGGTTAGAAAGGTTGCAATGACACTATGATGATCGATTATGGAATATATGTTTGGCCAGCTTACGGTATCACCCTTTTGATTTTAGGCTTAAATATATTTTTTGCATTACGTGAAAAAATCAAAACACATATGTTACTTAAAAAACATTATGAATCGTAAACAAAAAAATAGACTTTTGGGTATTTTTATAGCCTTGCCCCTCATCAGTATCGCGATAGGGTTGATCCTATTTGCTTTAAAACAAAATATAAATTTATTTTATACCCCATCACAACTGAATGCATTGTCCGTCCAACCTAAACAAACGATACGAATAGGCGGCTATGTTAAAATGCACAGCGTTCAATATGATAAATCAGGTGAAAATATAAGTTTTGTTATTACGGATAGAACACACGACATGGACGTAACATTTAAAGGTGTTCTCCCTAATTTATTCAGAGAAGGACAAACTGTGGTCGTTACTGGAAAATTGAATCAACAACATGAACTCATGGCAAATCAGGTTTTAGCTAAACATGATGAAAAATATATGCCGAAAGCATTAAGGAAAGAATGATGCTCCCTGAACTTGGAAATTTCGCTATTATCTTAGCGCTATGTTTTGCCATCCTACAATCATTCACTCCACGGTTTGTCCAACTCGGAACAGTTTCAGCAATGGCTCAATTAGGATTTTTATCCTTAGCTATGCTTATACTTATTATTAATTTTATAAACGACGACATCACAGTATTGTATGTGAGAGAACATTCCCATTATTTATTACCTATTCTGTATAAAATAGGTGCCGCATGGGGTGGGCATGAAGGATCATTATTACTCTGGTGTCTGATTTTAAGCGCCTGGACATTCGCATTTATTGTTTTTTCAGGGAAAAATTTACCGCGTAGTACGTATTCCATTATCATCATGGTTCTTGGTTTACTTAACACTGGATTCATCACATTTTTATTCATTACATCCAACCCTTTCAAACAAGATTTTCCAGAGACTCCTATTGTCGGAAATGATTTGACTCCTCTTTTACAAGATCCAGGTTTACTATTCCATCCACCGGCCTTGTATGTGGGATATATAGGTTTTGCTATTCCTTTCGCATTTGCTATCGCTGCATTATTCAATGGCAAATTAGATAAGCATTGGGCAAGACTATGCAAACCTTGGGTCATCTTACCATGGGCTTATTTAAGTTGTGGGATTGTCTTAGGAAGCTGGTGGGCTTACCGTGAATTAGGCTGGGGCGGTTGGTGGTTTTGGGACCCTGTAGAAAATGCGTCACTCTTACCTTGGTTATCCGCGACAGCATTATTACACAGCTTGATAGTTTCCGAAAAACGTAATGTCTTTAAAGGTTGGACCCTATTACTTGCTATTATAACTTTCGGATTAAGTTTGATGGGTACATTTCTTGTGAGATCCGGCATATTGGTCTCCGTCCATGCCTTTGCAAGCGACCCTGCTCGAGGAGTATTTTTATTAAGCTTTCTTGCTATGATCATTGGTATCGCTTTTTTTCTTTATGCTATTAAAATTAAGCATTTTTATCAACAACCTCAGTTTAATCTTATATCACGAGAAACTGCTTTACTTACCAATAGCGTCGTACTACTTACCGCCATGGCAACCATAGCCTTGGGAACACTCTACCCTATTATGCTTGATTCATTGAATCTTGAAAAAATTTCAGTAGGTGAACCCTATTTTAATATTATTATCACGCCTATCATATTATTTCTTCTACTCATGATGGGTTTTGCACCCCATATGCATTGGGGACGACAATCTATACTCACATTATGGAAAAAACTTCGTATGTCCATGTTGTTAAGTATCGTATTAGGGATAACCATACCTTGGATGTTAGGTTTTAAAATATATGGCTTAACTTGCATGGGACTAGCTTTGGGTATTTGGGTCATCCTATCTACAGCACAATTTTGTTTGACTTTAACATCACACTTAACTTTACACCATCTAGCGATGATCATAGCGCACCTTGGCATTGCTATTCTTGTGTTAGGCATAACCATCAACAAGTCCTATAGTGAAGAACGACAAGTTAAATTATTTCTCAATGAAAAAACTTCGCTCGCTGGATATGAATTGACTTTTAGCAAGATAGATGAGATTCATAAACCTAATTACCATACTCAAATCGCGACTTTTTTAATTCATAAAAATTTCAAGAAAGCTGGAACACTTAAAGCCGAACAGCGTGTTTATCTCAGTCACGACCAGTTATTTAGCAAACCGGGCATTCATTATAATGCATTTCGTGATCTTTATCTTACACTCGGAACACTGCATACCGATGGCAGCTGGTCTATACGCATTTATTACAAACCTTGTGTTCGTTGGATTTGGTTTGGCGGCTTTATGCTTTTATTAGGCGGCTTAATAACTTTTCTTCCCATAAAAAAACGAGGACTTAAACATGCATATCATTAGAACCGTTAAATTTACTATTCCTCTTATATTATTTGTCATAATCATTGGATTTTTGTGGCATGGATTGAAAGTCAATCCTGGCATGATTCCTTCACCATTGATTAGCCAACCAGCGCCTGAGTTTAAGTTACCGCAGTTGTTCTATCCTAATGAGACCACAAGCAACGACGATTTTATAGGTCATATTACATTATTCAATGTATGGGCAACCTGGTGTAATATTTGTATAGAAGAAAATGATTTTTTACTTAAACTTACCAACATAGAAAATTTGCGAATCATGGGTTTAAATTATAAAGATGATGTTGCTCTCGCAAAACAATGGTTACATGAACATGGCAATCCTTACCATGTCGTTGCCGTGGATTCATCAGGTAATACTGGCATAGATTGGGGTGTTTATGGAACACCTGAAACTTTTATCATCGATAAAAAAGGCATTATTCGATACAAACATATTGGCCCAATCAATGCGGCCATTTGGGAAAAAACATTATATCCCATCATCGTACAATTACGGAATGAAACCTTGTGAAAAAGTTCTTTATTCTAATTTGCTTATTAGTGATGTATCAACATGGCATCGCATCAGAAGATTATTATACTTTTAACTCCCATGAGAAACAGCAGCGTTTTGAATCATTATTATCACAATTACGTTGCCTGGTTTGTCAAAATCAAACATTGGCAGACTCCAATGCCCCTCTTGCAGAGGACTTACGTAATCAAATTTATCTAAAAATAAATGCGGGACAATCCGATAAAAACATTACCGAATATTTAGTGAGTCGCTATGGAAATTTTATTTTATATAGGCCGCCATTTGATAAAGCCACTTTAGTTTTATGGTGCGGGCCGTTTATTATTTTTTTATTTAGTATGATTTATTTGTTCCACTGTATTCACAATAAAACCAAGATCAATTAATAATCAATTAAAATGATCAATTAAATTTGACAATGGTTTTAATAAAAGTATAATATCAATACAAATTCAGTTAAACGAGTTATTAATTATGCAAAACAGACCCATTATTGAAGCTATCAAAAACGACCAGATCGATGATTTAGAAGAATTAATGTTATTAGTTGTGAACAAAGAGCTAAAGATTGACGAAACCGATAAGAAAGGTCGAACCGCATTAATACATGCAGCTAAAAAAGGATATGACTGGGTGGTAAATGTTTTATTAGCGCATGGGGCAAATATCAATGCCACAGATGAAGATGGAAAAAATGCACTGAGGCATGCCGTAGAGAGGAGTCATGCAAACGTAGTAGATCTGTTACTTGAACATGGTGGTGTAAATATTGACGAAGAAGATCTTACTTTTGGTGAGACCGCACTTCGGCGCGCAGCAGCCCAAAGCGATAATAGTATAGCAAAGATGTTGTTGGATCACGGAGCACGATCAGATATATTCCCTATACCACCTATAGATATAGATGTGTTGAGACAATCTAATCCGCTGCCTTCTCCGCTGCCACTATCCAAACGCCAACCTGCTCGTGCTCTATGCATATCTATTGAGTCTGAAAAGTTAATGCAAGACAGGTTCAATAAAGCAAGAGAGCTGAGATCATTTTTTTTAGCGCCTCGTCAACCCTCAAATAGTCTTTCGTTAATACCTGCACCTGAAACGCTTACTCAACTGCAAATTCTTCTTCCGCAGATCGTTAGGATCGTTGAAGAATATCTAGGCTTTACCTGCAGCTCCAAATTTACAAAACGGCCTTATTAGTTACCGCCAAAATACCTTGAAAATCCGTCCATGACAGTCGGATTTTCAAGGTAAAATAATGGTATGATAAAATTGTCTTATTATGTTATACTACCAATATGGTATACCAGGAGCCAAGATCATGAGCGCTGTAAAAAAAACCATATCCATCGATGAGCATGTTGCCAAAGAAGCGAGCGCACTTAATACAAATTTTAGCGCAATTGTCGAGGCTGCCCTCATAGAGTATATCCATCACCATCGCCTTCAAAAAGCGATGAATAGCTTCGGAAAATGGGCTGAACGTGAAGATAATAGTGCCGCTATAGTATCAAGCTTAAGAAAACAAGATGATAGGAAATACTCAACTCGCAACGATTCAAAAGATAAAAAATAATTAAAATTCGGACATCATTAATGGAAACTATTTTATTCGATACAGATTATATAATTGATTTTTTGCGTGGAAAGTCATCTTCACGCGACGCGATTAGTGAACCATTATCTCAAAGCCGAGCATATATTTGCATATTAACTGTATATGAATTGTATGCCGGAATGAGACCAGGAGAAAAAGAAGCTACAGAAGATTGTGTAAACGCTTTCCAAATTGAACCAGTAACCTTGGAAATTGCAAAAAAAGCTGGAACCATGCGTTTCAATTATAGACAAAAAGGAGTGACATTATCGATTGTCGATTGCATCATTGCAGAAACTGCTCGTGCTAATAATCGTTTGCTTGCAACAATGAATAAAAAACATTATCCGGATGTAAAGTTTTATCTATAATTCCTTAGTACGCGACCGTCAGGGAGTGATCACTCCCTGACGGTCGCGGTTCGGTTATCTTACTCTTTTACTACTTCTTCTTTTCTACGCAAAAACGCCGGAATATCCAAATAATCAAACTCCTGATTATTCAGATTCGGCACCGATACTTTAGCTTGGGCTTGTTGTTGCGCATGTGTTTGGATCACAGGCGTTGAATGAACCAAAGGTGCGCCATGTTTACGCATGACAGCTGGTTTATCTAGATAATTATAATCCAGGGAACCATCAGCTTTGATTGCTTCAGGAGCACGTGCTGTATGGACTTGTTTACGACCCAAGCCGGTCACAATAACCGTAACTCGCACTTCGTCACGCAATTCAGGATCAATGACAGTTCCAACAACCACTGTCGCACTTTCAGAGGTGATATTTTTGATGGCTTCTCCCACTTCTTCAAACTCACCGATAGACATATCCAAACCGGCGGTGATATTGACAAGCACACCGCGTGCGCCGCTCATATCCACGTCTTCCAACAATGGACTGGAAATCGCAGCTTCAGCAGCCAAACGTGCACGGTTCTCGCCTGAAGCAACTCCTGTTCCCATCATGGCCATGCCCATTTCAGACATCACAGTACGCACATCCGCAAAGTCGACGTTAATGAGACCTGGCCGGGTGATAAGCTCTGCAATACCTTGAACAGCACCGCGCAGCACATCATTTGCGGCTTTAAATGCATTGACTAATGTGACATTTTTTCCTAAAACCGTAAGCAATTTATTGTTAGGAATCGTAATCAAAGAATCCACATATTGAGTCAAATTTGCAATACCTTGATCTGCCACTTGCATTCTTACTCTACCTTCAAAGGTGAAGGGTTTAGTGGTCACAGCAACCGTAAGAATACCTAATTCTTTTGCAATTTGAGCAAAAATGGGAGCAGCGCCCGTACCTGTACCACCTCCCATACCCGCGGTAATAAACACCATATCTGCACCCGTTAAAGCGGCCTTGATACGTTCTCTATCTTCTTCCGCAGAACGACGCCCTATTTCTGGATTAGCACCTGCACCTAAACCACGAGTAATAGAATCACCTAATTGAATAAGTGTGTTGGCTGACGATTTTTTTAATGCTTGCGCATCGGTATTCGCACAAATAAATTCAACACCTTCAATGCATCCTGACATCATGTGTTCGATTGCATTTCCGCCGCCACCACCTACGCCAACCACTTTAATAATTGCATTTTGTGGATTTGCTTCTGATAATTCAAACATAGGATGGCTCCCTTACATTAATTCTTTATTAAACATTGTCTATACCCTTAAAAATTACCTTGAAACCAACCTTTCATTTTTCCCCACAAGCCTCTGACACTTGGCTGGTTTAAAACTTCATGTTGTGTATCTCGTTGCTGCATTCCGTAAAGCAATAATCCAACACCTGTGGCATAAATAGGATTATCCATAATCGCCGACAATCCCATGACATTTTGCGGCGCACCTATACGAACAGGAACTCGGAATATACGCTCCGCAAGTTCTGATGCGCCCTCAACCTTCGAAGCACCACCCGTCAACACAATGCCCGCAATGATAAAATCTTCCAAACCACTGCGGCGAATTTCTGAAGAAACTAATGAAAATAACTCTTCATAACGCGCCTCAACCACTTCAGCTAATGCACGTTTTGAAATATGTCGACCCGATTTCTCACCTATCGTTGGAAGATCAATAATTTGGTTCGTATCTGCAAGGTCTTGTAAAGCACAAGCATATTTTAATTTGATATCTTCAGCGTTGCGCGTCGGTACTCGTAATGCAATCGCGATATCATTAGTGACTTGATCACCCGCAATAGGTATAGCTGCTGTATAACGAATAGAACCATTGATAAAAATGGCAATATCCGTCGTACCACCCCCGATATCTATCATACATACACCTAACTCTTTTTCATCGTCCGTAAGCACTGACTGACTAGATGCAAATTGCTCTAATACAATATCACTTGCCACTAAGCCACAACGTTTTAAACATTTCACAATGTTTTGAGCAGCACTCACAGCACCTGTCACAATATGAACTTTAGCTTCTAAACGCACTCCTGACATACCTATAGGTTCACGTATAGAATCTTGACTATCAATAATAAATTCTTGCGGCAATATGTGTAAGATTTTTTGATCCGCAGGAATAGCGACTGCTTTTGCAGCATCTATGACCCTGTCCACATCAACTTGACTCACTTCACGATCTCGAATAGCCACAATACCATGAGAATTAATACTGCGAATATGGCTGCCCGCAATACCTGTATAAGCAGAATAAATTTGACAACCCGCACTGAGTTCTGCCTCTTCTACAGCACGCTGTATCGATTGGACGGTAGATTCTATATTCACAACCACCCCTCGCTTTAAACCTTGCGAAGGATGAGCACCTAGTCCAATGATATTCAATTTTCCATCCGCCATCACTTCGCCAACAATGGCGACTACTTTGGAGGTCCCTATGTCAATTCCCACCATTAAATCTTTATTTGGCTTCTTTGCCATAATTTTAATTCCAGTATTGTTAATATATTTCGTTAGCGCGTTTTTTTAAAATAAAACTACATATTAAGCTTTCCAGCGTACCGCAAAACCATTTGCGTAACGCAAATCAACATAATCGACATCTTTGCTCCTATTCCCAACAATTTGAGGGTACACTTTCACAAAATGACTGATTCGAGTCAAGACATCTTTATATCCTATATTCAATTTAATTCCATTACTCAAAGTAACTTGCCATGTGAGTTGCGGTTTGAGCTCCAGATTTGTAATCTTTAATTGTAAAGGTTCCAATAATGTCGCCATCTTAAGATAATAATTAAGCATTTGCATATGCTCCCCTTCAGGTCCAACAAATACGGGTAAATCTTTAGGATGACTATCTTGATTGGGGCTAAAAATTTCGCCAGACGTCGTTAATAAACCTGCATGGTTCCAGCGAGCTACCGGTTTTTTTTCTATGACTTGAACAATGATTTGATTTGGCCATATACGACGCACATAAGCTTCCGAGACCCAAGAAAAGTGCATTAACCTTTCTTTAATTAAATCAAGATCCACTGTAAAAAAACCTTTTGTCACGAGCGGCCGTAATAAATCTTGCACTTCCTGATGATCAACATGCTCAAGACCTGCAATTTTCACTTCTTTAATAGGAAAATAATTGGCCCTTTTTGTGTGATTAAATGTAAAAGAAACGACAAGAACAAACAGAAAAAAACTCAATAGCTTTAATGCAAGCTTCCAAGAAATCTTGAAATCTTTATAATGCTTTCTTACTTGAGTCATTATCATCCTTGATCCTACCTTGTTAATTCCCGCCCAACAAAACAAACTTCTGGAATTAAGCTCACACCATGTTCAAGCATTACTTTTTCACCAATATGCTTTATCAACTTTTCTATATCATTTGCAGTAGCACTGCCTTCATTAATAATGAAATTAGCATGCTTCTCTGAAACACTGGCACCCCCAATGGTTGCACCTTTTAAACCTGATAACTCAATCAACTTTGCTGCATATTGGCCCGGAGGATTGCGGAATACTGAACCGCAATTAGGCAATCCCGTAGGTTGAGATGCATTTCGCTTTTCTAATAATACACGAATATTTTCAAGAGAGCGTGTTTTTTCTCCAGGTGATAACTTAAAATGACCTGCAACAAACCATTCATCAGGATAACGACTCACATGACGATAACCTACTTCAAATTCTGAAGCTGGTCTAATGCGTCTTTTGCCTGATCGATCAATCGTTTCTACCTGTTGGACCCATTGCCATGTTTCACCCCCGTAACATCCTGCATTCATGGCAAGAGCACCTCCTACTGTTCCTGGAATACCCGCCATAAATTCAAGCCCTGTTAAATCCTGCCTTGCAGTATATCTTGCAAGTTGCGCACAAGAAACCCCAGCCTCAGCACGTACCAGACAATCGGCTTGCTGTATTGTCAAATTTGTCAAAGCACCTTGCGTTACAATAACAACCCCATCCATACCGCCATCACGAATCAATACGTTACTGCCTAAACCTAACCAAAATATCGGCATATCTGCAGGCTGCTGCTGCAAAAAAATCGCCAAATCGGAAAGATCAGCCGGTATATATAGCATCTCGGCAGATCCACCTACCCGCCATGAATTATACTCTGCGAGAGATGCATTTCGCATTAAACGACCGCGTTGCATTAGCTAGCCTCTTTAACAAAAGAAGTCATCATCGATTCGCGTAACTGCGATGCTGCCAAGTTTGACGCCAATGCGCCGATATTACCCGCGCCTTGCATAAGCAATATGTCACCATCAAGCAAAATATCCTGTAAAAGCTTAGCCAATTCAGCATGCTCTGTCACAAGATATGGATTGACCTTGCCGCGCTCAAGAATGGCTTGCTTTAATGATAAGCTGTCTGCGCCCTGAATAGGAGCTTCACCTGCTGAATACACATCTAATAAAATTAAAGCATCGGGATTTGATAATACTGTACAAAAATCATTAAACAAATCATGCGTACGTGTATAACGATGCGGTTGATAAACCATCACAAAACGTTTATCTGGCCAACTTTGTCTAGCTGCTTGTATCGTGGCTGCGATCTCTCTTGGGTGATGGCCATAATCATCAATCAATGTAATCTTGCCGCCCTTTTGCAAAGCGAAGTCACCATATATTTGAAATCGACGGCCAATACCTGAAAAGTTCTCTAAAGCATGCTGAATCGCCTGATCAGAAATCTTTAATTCAGTAGCCACTGCAATGGCCGCTAATGCATTTAAAACATTATGCTTACCTGGTAAATTTAAAGTAATTTCTAGTTTATTATGATTAGGCCGTTCTACTACAAAATGCATACGTGTACCTGTTTGCAAAATGAGAGTTGCTCTAAAATCAGCATCTTCCTCAAATCCATAAGTCACATAAGGACGTGAAATATCCGGTAAAATACGTCTAACTTCAGGATCTTCTATGCACAGGACTGCCAAACCATAAAAAGGTAACCGATTTAAAAAATCTACAAATGCTTGACGTAATTCAGAAAAATCATTGTGATAAGTACCCATATGGTCTGCATCAATATTAGTAATAATCGAAACCATGGGGTTTAAATGTAAAAATGATGCGTCACTTTCATCTGCTTCAGCAACCAAATAACGCCCCGTGCCAAGACGTGCATTACTACCTGCGCTGTTCAAACGTCCGCCAATGACAAAAGTTGGATCAACGCCTTCTTCAGCAAGAATACTGGTCATTAAACTAGTCGTTGTGGTTTTACCATGCGTTCCAGCAATAGCAATCCCATACCGAAATCGCATCAACTCACCCAGCATTTCTGCACGTTGGACGATAGGAATATGCGCCTCTCGTGCCGCAAGTAATTCGACATTATTAACATCTACCGCAGAGGAGCGCACAAGCACATCGGCATGCTCTACATGTTTAGCATCATGGCCGCGATAAACCTCGGCACCGATTGAGGACAAACGTTTCGTCAAGGCACTGTCTGATAAATCCGAGCCTGACACGCGATAACCCTGACTTAAGAGTACTTCAGCAATACCCGCCATACCCACGCCGCCAATACCTACGAAATGAATATGCTTAATACGTCCCATTTCAAATGTCCAACTCAATGACAAATCTCCTCACAAATGTTTAATACTCTTTCAGTCGCATCGATTCGACGCAACTGAAATGCCGCTTTAGCCATAGCCATACGCTTATCAGCCGAACCACATAACTCTTCTAATAACTTCACCAGCACATCCACCGATAAATCGGCCTGCTGAATCAAAATAGCGGCTTTTTCTTTAGCCATATAATTAGCATTCGCTGTTTGATGGTCATCGACAGCATAGGGATAAGGCACTAAAATGGCTCCTAAACCTACTGCACACAATTCAGCGATCGTTAACGCCCCTGCACGAGATAATACCACATCTGCCCATTCATAAGCTTTATCCATTTCATGAATAAATGGAACAACCTCAGCTTTAAGACCTAAACTTTCATAAGTTTTTGCCGTATCAGCGAATTGTATCGTTCCAGCCTGATGCATGATATCAGGCCGCATGGATTCTGGTAACTTTGCTAATGCCTTAGGCAATAATTCATTTAAGGCTGAAGCACCCAAGCTGCCGCCAAATATCAACAAATGCGGTTTAGTCCTGTGAGTTAAGCGAATATCAGGTGATTTTAAGCCGGTTATTTCTGATCGAACAGGATTTCCAGTCGTAATAATGGCTTTATTCTGCTTAAAAGTATGAGGAAAGCCTTCGAGTACCTTAGTCGCAATGAAGGATAACCATTTATTCGTTAACCCAGGTTTTGCATTTTGCTCATGAATAACAAGTTTTTTACCTAATAAAAAAGCTGCTATGCCCCCAGGACCGCTCACAAAACCACCCATACCTATCACGATGTCAGGATCGAATTTTTTTATGATACGCCTTGCTTCCAGGGTAGCCATCATCAGCCGCCACGGACCATAGATAAGGTCTTGCCAACCTTTGCCGCGCAGTCCTGTAATACTCATAAAATGCAGCTTAAAATCAGCTTCCGGAACGAGTTTTGCTTCTAAACCTTTACGTGTACCTAACCATTCAACTTTAACACCCTGCTCACGAAAACGTTTGGCAACAGCAAGGCCTGGGAAAACATGCCCCCCCGTACCACCCGCCATCATGAGCACGCGTTTTAATTTAGTCATTTTGCAATCCTAACATGAACATGCGGCTTTCATAATCTATCCTTAGAATAAGTGCTATCACAATACAATTAATTAACATACTACTACCGCCATAGCTTACTAAAGGCATGGTTAAACCTTTTGTCGGCAACACACCTGAATTAACGCCCACACTGACTGCAAACTGAATAGCGATCCACATACCAAAACCATAGGCTAAAAATCCGGAAAAAGAACGTCCTAAAAGCTGTGCCTGCCGTCCTATCCAAAAAATACGCCAAACCATAAAGCAAAATAAAGCTATAATCGTCAACACTCCAACCAAGCCCAGCTCTTCGGCAATGACTGCGAATAAAAAATCCGTATAAGATTCAGGAAGATAAAAAAGCTTTTGAATGCTGTTTCCTAAACCCACCCCAAACCATCCGCCTCGACCAAAGGCGATCAAAGATTGGGTCAATTGATAACCGCTATTATAAGGGTTAGCCCAAGGATTTAAAAAGGAGGTCAATCTAGCCATTCGATAAGGCTCAGAGATGGCGATGATGGATAAACCTACCAAAACAATAACAAATAATAATATAAAATGCTGTACGCGCATGCCTGCTAGAAACATCATACCCAGGGCAGTGGATAGAATCACAACTGTTGCGCCAAAATCTGGCTCACATAACAATAATAATGCGACCACTCCCAAAATACCCATGGGTTTTAAAAAACCGGTTAAATGGGTTCTGATTTCGACATTTCGACGAAATAAATAACCTGCCAAATACATCACGGCGGCAAGCTTTGCTAATTCGGAAACCTGCATTCTAAAAGGGCCATAACCAATCCATCTGGAGCTGCCATTCACGGAATGGCCAATACCAGGAAGTAAAACTAGTGCCAATAATACGATGACACTCACTAAAAATAATCCGCCCAGCTTTTCCCACGTAGAAATCTTAAATTGAACGACAATGCTCCCAACCAACACCCCCAAAATAATACCGATCATTTGCCTATAGAGATAATAAAATGGCTGATTGAGCAACTTGTCTGAAATAACAATCGAAGCTGAAGCTACCATGAGCAAACCTAAACTCATTAATGCTCCAACTACCATTAATAGCCAACGATCGTAGGGTACAGGAGGAGACATATGAATAGTGCGATTTAGCATAATGAGTCCATGGAAACTGATGAGCTTTATTATAAAGGGCGTTCAACACTCTGTCACCTCGCAAAATTTTTTTATAAATATATGTGTTTTATCTTGTATACGAAAGAAAAATTATATATACTAGTTTAAGACTAGTCTAAATTAGGAATAAATCATGCAAACTATCGGCGCCTTTCAAGCAAAAACACATTTTTCCGCATTACTTGAAAAAGTTGAAAAAGGTGAACATATTATTATTACAAAACACGGACACCCTGTTGCAAAATTGGTGCCAACCGGTGCTTCAGATCGTGAACAATCGAAACAAGTCATAGAGCGAATCAAAGCTTTCAGTAAAAAGCATACGCTTGGCAAGTTAGATTGGAAAGTATTGCGTGATGAGGGTCGGCGTTAATGAATTTTATTCTTGATGCGTCTATTACACTTGCATGGTGTTTTTCTGACGAAGCCACACCCAAAACGATAGCGTTGCTTGAGCGATTAGAATTTGAATCTGCAATGGTTCCTGAATTATGGCCGCTTGAAGTGGGTAATATACTTATCGCTGCTGAAAAACGTAAACGAATAAGCTATGCAAACATAAAAGAATTTTTATCATTATTGGAAAACCTCAATATCGAAATAGACACTGAAACTGCGTCGAGAGGTTTCAGTGATATTATTTTTCTTGCTCATTCTGAAAAATTAACCACTTATGATGCGGCTTATTTAGAGCTGGCCATGCGATATGGGTTGCCATTAGCAACAAAAGATATTGAATTAATTCACGTTGCCAAACGGTTAGGCGTAAAAATAATTTAAGATTCAGTTTCCTATGCTGTGAATGAAATGCATAATCACTATTTTCTCTCCATCATTGGCTCTAACGAAATCACTAATCGTTGTCCTATAGCAGCCGCAGCACGTTCTAATTGTCGTAAGTTGGGCCAATGATGAGGATCTTCAAGGCGCGCAACTGCTGGCCAAGATGTATTAAGTGCCCTCGCAATCTCAGCAGTCGTATGTTCCCCTTTAGCGAATCGCATCAGCAATGCAGCTTGTGTTCTTGCGCTCGGTGCAATCATTTTTGCATCTTTTAGGTGTGATGGCTTTGGAATATCCATATCTTCATCCATTCTTCCCTCTAGCGTTAAGGTTAAAACTTCATATGCATTAAATAGCGCTTCTTCTAGCGTCTCCCCTTCTGTCATCGCTTCAGGTAAATCAGGAAAATGGACAGTATATCTTTGATCTAATTTGTCATATTTAAAAATAGCAGGATAAAGTATATTCATGATAATTTGACTCCCGTTTGTTTTTCAATGGCAGCAAGCAATCCTTTACCAATATCTCGTTTTCCATGAACAGGAACTGTAGTCCTTAAGCCGTCTTTCCCCATCCGATGGTGGCTGCCATTAACTCTTAGCACTTTCCATCCATGTTACTCTAAAATTTTAATAACTTCTTTTCCTGTCATAGGATTAATTATACCATAATAGATATATCATTTAAAGGCTGCCATGAAAACTCTTACAAACCCCGCACCGCCTCCGAAAAAACCTGTCCGCGGTGTTCAAAATTCTTAAACATATCAAAACTCGCGCAAGCCGGTGAAAGTAAAACACCATCACCTGAAGCAGCGATTTTGTCAGATAATAGAACCGCCTCTTCCATAGACTTTGCAAATTGCACATCCACTCGATCGCCAATTAGAGCGGCTAACAACGGCGCTGCTTCACCGATCAGTACAACCGATTTAGCGTATTTTTCAATAGACAAAACCAAAGGTGAAAAATCGGCACTTTTTCCAACGCCGCCTGCAATAATCACAAGTTTACCCTTGATGTCACTTCCTAAACCTTCGATGGCTGCAAGCGTTGCACCTACGTTGGTTCCTTTAGAATCATTATACCAACTTACACCATTGCGTTTACGCACTAACTCACAACGATGCGGTAATCCTTTAAATGTTTTCAATGTCTTTATCATGGCATCCATGGATAGACCATAACCATAGCCAATCGCTAATGCTGCAAGTGCATTCGCCTGATAATGTTTACCAGCAACAGGTAAATCAGAGACAGGCAATAAAGCTTGACCAGCATGCGCCAAATACACATCGCCGTTTTGATGCAAAAGACCAAATTCATTATCTTTTGGTTGTTGTAAGGTAAAATTAAATTTTTTAATTGCATTATGATCAGTAAGTACATCATCACGATTACATACCGCAACTTGGCAATGCTGATAAACACGCTTTTTTGCGGCTATATAATCTTGAAAACTTGCGTACCTATCCATATGATCAGGAGTAATATTAAGCACAGTCGCAACAGCAGGTTTTAAAGAAGTGACGGTCTCCAATTGAAAACTCGATAATTCCAAAACATAAAGTTCAGCCTCTTCTGTGATAAGATCCAAAGCAGGCGTACCCAGATTACCACCAACTTTAACTTTCACCCCCGCAGTTTCTGCCATTTCCCCCACTAAAGTCGTCACTGTACTTTTGGCATTCGTACCTGTTATTGCTATCACAGATGAGTTAACAGCTTGTGCAAATAACTCAATATCTCCTATCACAGGTTTGCCTAATGCAATCTGCTTTTGAATAGCTGGTGTTTGTAATGGAATACCTGGGCTTAAAATAATATCAGTAGCCTTGTCTAATAAAACTTCATCTAATTGTCCTAAAGATACTTCTATACCAGGAAAAGCATTTTTAAATTCAGCCAAATGAGGAGGAGCAGGACGAGTATCGATCACCGCAAATGGCATGCCACACCTTGCTAAATGACGAGCACAAGACATGCCTGTTAAACCAAGCCCAACGATGACATAAAAAGGTTGTTGCATCATGTCGCTCTCAACGTAATTTAAGTGTGGCTAATCCACATAATACTAATACAAAACTGATAATCCAAAAACGCACTATCACACGCGGCTCAGGCCAGCCTTTTAATTCAAAATGATGATGAATGGGAGCCATACGAAAAATACGTTTACCTGTTAATTTAAATGATGCGACTTGCAAAATCACAGAGACAGTCTCTAATACAAAGACCCCGCCCATAAGCAATAAAACAAGTTCCTGACGAACAATGACAGCAATCAGGCCTAAAGCTGCGCCCAATGATAAGGCACCTACATCACCCATAAATACTTGCGCAGGATAGGCATTAAACCAAAGAAAACCAAGTCCTGACCCCACCAAAGCCCCGCAAAAGACGGCAAGTTCGCCAGCACCTGAAACATAAGGTATCGCTAAATAATTAGCAAATTGCCAATTGCCTGTCGCATAAGCAAAAACCCCTAATGCAGCCGCCACCATCACAGCAGGCAAAATGGCCAGTCCATCTAAACCATCGGTTAAATTTACTGCATTACTTGTTCCCACAATCACAAAATAAGTGAATACAATAAAAAATGGGCCTAATGGCCAAAGTAAATATTTAAAAAACGGAAACACTAATTCTGTTTCAACCGGTAATGTTGCGGTGAAATACAAATAACATGCCGCTCCCAATCCGATAACCGATTGAAAAAAATACTTATGTTTTGCAGAGAGTCCTTTACTGTTTCTTTTGATTAATTTTAAATAATCATCGCGCCAGCCTATCGCACCAAAACCTAGGGTCACTAATAATACTAACCAAACATATCGATTGCTCAAATCACCCCATAACAAGGTACTAAGGGCGATTGCAACCAGTAAAAGAGACCCGCCCATGGTAGGCGTTCCTGCTTTCGAGAAATGGCTTTTAGGACCATCATCTCTGATCACTTGACCGACTTTATACTGGCTTAACCGTCGTATCATGGAAGGACCGATCAGAAGAGCCACAAAAAGGGCCGTTAAAGTACCTAATATGGCACGTAAAGTTAAGTATTGAACTACATGAAAAATATGAAAATATTGTGCCAAATATTCACTAAGCCAAACTAGCATTGATGACTCCTATAACTTGATCGATATCACTATAAGGAATTTTTTGTTCACCTATCTGCTGATACGTCTCTGCACCTTTTCCCGCGATCAGCACACAATCCCCCTGTTGTGCATAGTGTATAACGTCGCGAATGGCTTTTGAACGATCATGTTGCACAATAATCTTATTTGGGGCTGAAAATCCTTTCAAAATATCCGCCACAATCATGGCGGGGTCTTCGGTACGTGGATTATCATCGGTTACCATCACAACATCCGCCAATTTTTCAGCAATACCTGCCATGATAGGTCGTTTACCTCTATCCCTGTCACCCCCACACCCAAATACGCAATATAGCTTACCTTCGCAATGCGAACGTAATGCTAATAACGCTTTTTCTAAAGAATCTGGGGTATGTGAATAATCCACAACAACCAAAGGGTTATCACCGCCACCGAATGATTGCATTCTTCCTGCGACAGGTTGCAACAAAGATATAGCTTCTACAACTGACTGAAAAGGAATTTTTAATAAACATAGTGTTGTCACTACAGCGAGCAAATTACTTAAATTAAACTGCCCTATTAATCGAGAGCATATTTCACCCTCTCCCCAGGGCGTGGAGATATAAGCACGTATGCCTTCTGCATCCCAATAGACTTTTTTAACATAAGTAAGTGGGAAATCATGCGCTTTAGTAGTCGTACTATAGGCAAAAACTTGTTTTCGACCGGCTATCTTTTGGATAAGTTTTTGCCCAAATTGATCATCTATATTAATGACAGCAAACTGTAAAAATGGATTATCGAAGAGCTTCGCTTTTGCAGCACCATAAGCCTCCATCGTACCATGATAATCTAAATGATCTCGCGTTAAATTCGTAAAAATACCTACTTTAAAAGGCACATGCTGTACTCGTCCTTGGTCAAGACTGTGGGATGATACTTCCATGGCAACATGTTTTGCGCCTAACGCAAGAAATTCTGCGAGGTTTTTTTGAATAGTAATAGCATCGGGGGTTGTCAATACACCGGGCTTAATGTTCCCATAAATACCATTACCTAGCGTTCCCATGATGCCGCAAACTTTAGCAAGATGTTGTAATATGGCTGCTATAAAATATGAGGTAGACGTTTTTCCATTGGTACCCGTGATACCTATGATATCTAGGGAGTCTCCAGGATGATGATAAAATCGCGCGGCTATCTCACTCACTTTTTGATGAAGTTGTGGAATAGCAATAACAGGAATACCTTTTTCAAGATAATACTCTGGCAAATCAGGATGAGTTTCAGCTAGCACACCCACCGCACCTTTTTCAATAGCTTGGCCAATAAATGCACGGCCATCGCTATGACTACCCTGACAGGCAAAAAAAAGATCACCCGACTGCACACAGCGACTGTCCAAGGCCAAGCCTTTGATAGATAAATCGACCGATGGCATATGCCTAATATTTTGGAGAAGATTTGATAATGCTATGGTTTGCATAAATGGCTGACTAAGATCAAATAATGGGCTTAATTATAGCAAATCCATTAATAAAATACTGCAAAATAAACTAAGCTACTGCATTTTCATTAGTTATTTTTCAAAAAACTTTACTTGAGGTAATAACTTGAAATGTTTGTCTGAGGTTATTAAAACGGCATTTTGTTCTCTACAAGTAGCGTAAATAATCGCATCTGCCATGGCTAAACCGAATTCTTTGCTTGTCTCGGCAGCATATAAAGCCAATCCAGTTTCTAAGGGAATAACCGTTGCCGACTCAGTAATTCCAATGACCTCCAAAGCTGTGTTTGTATCTTTTTCGCGGGATATCCATTTATATAATTCATATTGGACTAAAGTTGGTATAATCAATTGAGATGGATTTGTTAGGTAAGGTTCAAATAGTTTGATGAGCTTCCCTGACGTAAGCCATTCTATCCAACCACAAGTGTCCACCAAATACTTCATATTCTTTCGCCTCTATCACGAATATTTTTAGTATTTGCGCCAATCATAATGCCTTTAAGATCATGAATATCACGTTTAGGTACGAGCTCCAAACAATCGCCTTTAACAATAAAAATAAATTGCTGGCCTGGCTTGATATGTAATACATCTCTTATTTTTTTAGGTACTGAAATTTGAAATTTAGATGAAATAGTTGCGGTATACATATTCTTACCTCTAATATATCGATCATATAATTGTACTATATCTTATAAAATCGTAAGAATCAAGAATAATAATAGGCTTTTGTTAACTTGATACTGGTGCATCAGGCACAATATTCGCTAAATGCAAAGCTCCTTCCATAATTTTCTTAAAAACCGGCGCAGAAACCGCACCACCCATATAGTCTTTCCCCTTAGGGTCTCTTATGACAACCGCCACCACGAATCTTGGATCACTGACAGGTGCAATACCCACAAAAGATGAAATATGGTGGTCTTTTTCATAACCATTTGGACCTACGATACGCGCAGTCCCTGTCTTTCCTGCCACACGATATCCAGAAATACGTGCTGGTCTTCCTGTACCGTCCTTTTCTGTCACAACAGACTCCAACAAGGAAAGCATCTGCTTTGCAACTTTCGCTTGCATCACTCGCTCACCCACTGACGGACTATCAAGACGCAAAAGTGACAAAGGCATTTTTATACCTTCATTGGCAATCACAGCATAAGCACCTGCCAACTGCAAAGTTGTCACAGATAAGCCATAACCAAACGCCAAAGTCGCCAGGGTAAAGGGGGCCCAACGTTCTCGCTGAATCAATTCACCCGATCGTTCACCCGGAAATCCCACCCCCGTTTCTTGACCAAAACCTACGCGATACAACATACTCCACAACTGATTAGGTGGTAAGGCTAAAATGATTTTGGTTATCCCCACATTACTCGACAATTGCAATACCTGCGCGACTGTTAATTTTTTATCATTATGCTCATCTTTCACTATATTATGTCCCACTTTCATCCACCCTGGATAAGTATCTATGATCGTCCCAGGTTTAAATCTCCCACTATCAAGTGCACTTGCAATACTAAAAGCTTTAATGGTTGAACCTGGCTCAAACACATCGGTGACAGCACGATTACGAAATGACGAACTTGGTTCATTGGAACGATTATTAGGGTTAAACGAAGGCTGATTAACCATCGCTAATACTTCACCTGTTTTCACATCCAATACGACTACTGACCCGGATTCTGCTTCATTCATCTGCACACCGGATAATAGTTCGCGATAAGCAAGATATTGAAGCTGATGTTGTATACTTAGTGCTAAATCATTACCCGGTTTTTTTTCCTTAAGATTTTGCACGCTGGATATCACCCGACCCAATCGATCTTTAATCACTATTTCTTTTCCGGGTGTTCCGACTAACCATTTATCTTGCGCAAGTTCTATACCTTCTTGTCCTTTATCATCTACATTAGTAAATCCAATGACATGCGCTGCAACTTCTCCTTCTGGATAAAAACGTTTGTAATCATGATCCAAAAAAACACCAGGAATTTTTAATGACTTAATTTTTTTTGCAACGAGAGGAGGAACATCGCGTTTAATGTAAACAAATTCTCGCTCTGTATTTTGATATTTTTTAATCAACAATTTTAAAGAAGAAAAAGATACATTTAATAATCGACTAAGCGTTTTAATATCTGATGAATTCTTATCGATGATCTGTGGATTCATCCAAATTGAATAAACCGATGCACTGATAGCGAGTGGATAACCTTGTCTATCCGTAATCATGCCTCGGTATGCGGGTATGGTGACAATTCTTTTTGCTCTCGCATCACCTTGGGATTGTAAAAAATTTTTTTCAAAAACAGCAAGATCAATCAATCGAACAATTAATCCCAGAACGATCAATGCGATGATAAGAATTAATAAATGAAAACGCCATGGTATAAATACTATCTCAGCCTCTTGCTTCACCCATTCTCTCTCCTTACAAACCTTACTCGTTGACCATGACCACAACTTTACTATCAGGAAATGCCATGGACAAACGTTCTTCCGCAACATTTTCAACTCGAGACTGCATAAGCATACTGCTTTTTTCCAAAAGGAGCTGGTTCCATTGCAAAAGCAGCCTATCCTTTTCATCCAAGGATTGCTGAACCTCTGCATTAAGTGTGCGCACGCTATTCGTCACATACACCAAACTAAGCGCTGATATAAGTGTTAACATCGCTAAAAAACAGAATGCAAAATGGAAGCGCGACAAAAAGATAGTCACAACCCATCCGCGCGATAACTCTCCTTGATTGAGTAATCTGGCTGCTGCATTCATGATATCTTCTCCCCAACTCGTAAGACAGCACTACGCGCACGAGGGTTGGAATGTATTTCTTCCATACTCGGTTTAATGGCGCGAGTCACCCTTTTAAATTTAGGTAAATAACTATCATGTTTAATAGGTAACCTTGCGGGAAGATCTTTACCGCGTTCTTGCTCTTGCATAAAATGTTTAACAATTCTATCTTCTAATGAATGAAAACTAATCACAAGCAAGCGTCCACCGATTTTTAACGCTTTTAAACTTTGCGAAAGCCCAAGCTGCAAATCATCTAATTCATGATTAATAGCAATGCGTACGGCCTGAAAACTTTTTGTAGCTGGATGTTTGCCTACTTGCCAGGCAGGATGCGCGGCTGCAATAATTTCAGCTAATTGTTGAGTCGTATTAATGGGTGTTTCTTCTCTTGCAATCACAATAGCTTTTGCTATACGACGTGAAAAACGTTCTTCGCCATATTCATATAAAACTCGCGCTAACTCTTTCTCAGAAACTTTTGCAATCCACGCGGCAGCATCTATTCCGCTGGAAAAATCCATACGCATATCCAATTTACCAGAACGTAAAAAACTAAAACCACGTTCTGCTTCGTCAAGCTGCGGTGATGACACACCCAAATCAAAAAGTAACCCGTCAATCTTGCCTAGTAAATCCTGGTTTGTTAGAAAGTTTTCTAACGTTGCAAATGAACCGTGTTGTATCATAAAACGTTTATCATAAGTAAAATGCTGTCGTGCATAAGCAATAGCATGTGGATCTTTGTCCAATGCCAATAAACGTCCGGCTGGACCCAATTGCTTAAGGATGGCTTCCGCATGCCCGCCTCGACCAAAGGTTGCATCAACATAAATACCATCAGGACGTATGGCGAGTTGTTCTAATACCTCAGCCATCAGCACTGATTGATGTAAATTCGATGTTTCCTTCATATGACATGCCACCATAAATATCCCGTGATTATAATGACAACACTTTTACTTCATCTGGCAAATCAGCATTGGCCTGACTCGCTTCCTCTGCGAGCCATTGACCGCGTCGCTCTTGCCAATGATTCTCATCCCATAACTCAAATTTTTTACCTTGCCCTACCAAAACGGCGTGCTTGGTTAATCCCGCATACTCACGCAATAATGGCGCTAACAAGATGCGTCCATGGCTATCTAATTCTGCTTCAGTTGCATGCCCAATGAGTAAACGTTGTATACGACGGGCCTGTGGATTAAAACTCGGCAATTGTGCGAGTTTGTTTTCAATCACTTCCCAAGCTTTTAAGGGATAGATAAGTAAGCAGCGCTCATCGGTATCAATGGTCATGATAATTTGATTTTCATTTTCTTGAAGTAAACGCTCACGATAGCGCGTAGGCATCACGATTCTGCCTTTTGCATCGATGTTAATTGCGTTTACGCCTCTAAACATATTTACTCCGTCCTCTTTGCTTAAAAAATGCTCTAAATATTCTTTTTGTCTCATAGCACCTTTAGGAATAATATACCACAATTACCCACAATAAACCACTTTACACCACAAAATGGGGCAATATTTCGCATTAGGGATATTACTTAACCACTTAGGACAGTGGTGAGAAAGGAATAGGGATGAGGGCTGCAAACTCAGCAATACCCTCATCCGCCCTTCGGGCACCTTCTCCCATCGCAAAAAACGCGCGGGAGAAGGGAAAAGGACTTTTTTTATATAGAGAGCTAGCCAATAAGCCGGGTTCTGTCGTGGACAGTCATTTATCTGGGATGTCTGTCACCAGACACCTCAAGCAACCTACCCGAGCTTAACGTGGGCCACGTTTGGCGTACATAGGTACACCTAAGCTCCTATTTGGTCTTGCTCCAGGTGGGGTTTTCCGTGCCGCAACTGTTACCAATTACGCGGTGCGCTCTTACCGCACCTTTTCACCCTTACCCCGCAAACAAAATGCGGGGCGGTCTCATTCTCTGTGGCACTTTCCGTAGGCTTGCACCTCCCAGGCGTTACCTGGCACCTTGCCCTATGGAGCCCGGACTTTCCTCCATTTACACAAGTTATACAGGGTAAACAGCGACTGTCTCGGCCAGCTCAGGCGGTAGAATAACGTATTTTATAGATAATACCTAGTTAAATTGGCACCAAAAATAGTTTCGACTTGCCATAACTGTCATGCCAGCATGCTTTTAGCTGGCATCCAGCCTAGATGCCAGCTAAAAGCATGCTGGCATGACAGTTGTGGAAACTTTAATCATGTTTTAGTTTCAACGCAAGTTCATAAACCTCATTTTTCCTATAACCGGTTATTTTTGTAGTGATGTCGACGGCCTGTTTTAGCGGCAAGGATTCTAATAATATAGGAAGTATCTTTTTAACCTCCTCTAAGCCTTCTTCTGGCGCAGCAGCCTGTTTTAAACCTTGCAATAAGACAACAATCTCGCCTCGTTGTTGATTTTCATCACTTTTAACCCATTCGATCAATTCATGCGTAGTACCTTCGCGTATCGTTTCAAATTTTTTTGTTAATTCCCGAGCAATAACCAGAATACGCTCACCGCCTAATACATCTTGCATGTCATGTAAAAGATCAAGTATACGATGCGGTGACTCATAAAATATCATGGTACGTGATTCATTGAGTAAAGCCTTAAGACTGTCTTTACGTTGTTTAGATTTACTTGATAAAAATCCTTCGAAAATAAATTTATCCGTTGGCAATCCAGCCGCACTTAATGCTGCAATGGCAGCGCAAGATCCAGGGATGGGTACAACATGAATACCTTTATTTCTTGCCTCTCTCACAAAAAAATAACCTGGATCACTAATCAGCGGGGTCCCTGCATCACTTATCAATGCGATCGATTCGCCTTTAGTTAAGCGTTCTAACATCTGAGCTGCACGTTCACGCTCATTATGCTCGTGTAAGGAAATCACCGGTGTTTTAATAGCATAATGCTGTAATAAAGGCATACTATGTCGAGTATCTTCCGCGGCAATGACATCCACGGATTGCAAGATTTCAACCGCCCGAAAAGTCATATCCTGAAGATTACCTATAGGCGTTGCAACAATGTACAAAACACCAAAATCATTTATCTTCATGATGAAAACTGCTATGGTATTGAATATTATCATTCATAGTTAAAACATACTCTTATGGACAAGATTATTTATATGCGTATGGCCTTGATACTCAGCCTTATGGGCATAATAAGCTGCAGCACCCTACCAGAACAAGCTATCAGCCAACCTATCCCTAAACATCCTGTCGTAGAAAACATCAGTCTGCAGGGTGATAACATTGCTGTTTGGCACAAATTACAGCTTTTATCCCTTACGAAATTACGTGCCAAAGCAGCTAAAGCCACAGAATCGACCGACGTTGCCTGGTTAAAACTCGCCATTATTAGCAAACAATATAGCACCGATACAAGCGATTTAGTAAAGCAATTGATGGATTGGCGTGAGACCTACCCTAACCACCCAGGAAATTCGCTTTTTCCAGAGAATAACACGATCATGAGTTTAACATCCTCTAAGCCAGAGAAACATGTTGCTTTATTACTACCCTTAAAAGGCCCTCTAGGAGCCCAAGGTCAAGCCGTTCGCGATGGCTATCTTAGCGCCTATTATGATGCCCTCACCCATAACAACCAGGAACAAATAATTTCATTTTTTGATACAAGTAGCCGCTCTAATTTAACTATGCTCTATCAACAAGCTATTGCCAAAGGTGCAAATGTGATTATTGGACCGCTTAGCAAACAACAAGTACAACAGCTTTCCACCCATGACAATTATCCAGTCACCACACTTGCATTGAATTATACCGATCAAAGCAAGTCAGACCCTCATTTTTTCCAATTTGGTTTATCTCAACAGGATGAAGCGCTACAACTTGCCGAGAAAGCTTTTCAATCCGGAAAATCGAATGCCATCATTATCGCTTCTAAAGAAATCTGGAGTCAGAACATCGTCAAAACCCTTTCTGAACGCTGGGTCACTCAAGGCGGAAAAATCGTTGATACTTATCAATACTCTTCTAAATCGCATCTTACACAAGACATTGCGAAACTCATGAGTATCAATCCTAATTTCGATGTGATATTCTTGATTGCGCTTCCTGAACAAGGCCGACAAATTGTACCGCTTTTAAAATACCATGCTGGCAATCCTATCCCCATATACTCCACATCCGTCATTTATTCCGGATCACCCTTTCCAGAGAAAGATGCGAATTTGAATGGTGTCATTTTTTGCGACATCCCATGGGTATTGAATAAACCTTCAAAATCCCAACATAATCGCTTATATGCTGTAGGACGCGATGCTGAACTTTTAAGCAATGAACTGGAACGATTAGTGATATTACCTCACTTTCCTCTACAGGCAGAAACAGGCATATTAAGTTTAAATACAAAACAACAAATATATCGTCAAGTACCATGGACCGAAATGCATGCAGGACATCCCTAATCATTTATTTTTAGGATTTGCGTCAGAACAACAAGCTTGTAACTTTTTGAAAAATAAAGGGTTAAAACTTATTACGCAAAATTATCGCAGCCCCTTTGGTGAAATTGATCTCATCATGCAAGAAAAGGACGTGCTCGTCTTTGTTGAGGTAAGATTACGCAGCTATACAGATTATGGCACTGCTCTTGAAAGTATTGATAGTAGAAAACAACAAAAACTATTAAAATCAGCCGTGCATTATCTACAGAAACATCATTTATTAGATAAAATGGATTGTAGATTTGATGTCATTGGATTTTCAAACAACACGCTTGAGTGGATTAAAGACGCCTTTTCTTATGAATAATATTATAGAACGTATCAAACATAACTTTAGCGAAAGCATACAAACAAAAATCAATGCAGCAGACACCATGCTGCCCATTGTAGGCGCGGCCTGTGAAAAAATTGTGCAATGCCTTCTGGAAGGACATAAAATACTAAGCTGTGGCAACGGTGGATCAGCTTGTGATGCGCTGCATTTTTCTTCAGAAATGCTTAATCGGTTCAAACATGAACGACCAAGCCTACCTGCCATTGCACTAACTGCGGACATTGCGACCCTCACTTCTATTGCAAATGATAGCAGCTACAGTGAAGTTTTCGCGAAACAAATTCGCGCCTTGGGCCAGGAAGGTGATATTTTACTCGCCATTTCAACGAGCGGCCATTCGTCTAATATTTTAACTGCAATCAAAGCAGCTCATGACAGAAACATGAATGTTATTGCCATGACAGGGTATGATGGTGGTAAAATCCCCGGTATCTTAAAAGAAAATGATATCGAAATCAGAGTAGCTGCGCACGACACCGCGCGGATCCAGGAAACACATTTACTTATTATTCATTGCATGTGTGATATTGTAGATTATCAATTATTCGGTCATGGAGAAATTGCAACATGAACAAACTGATCTCTATTATTGCGATTGCCCTCTCACTTCAAGGCTGCATCTTTGTCGCAGGTGCTGCGGCTGGAGCTGCGGGTGTGGCTGTTGTGTATGATCATAGAAAATTGGAAAAAATCTTGCTTGATGAAAAACTTGCCAAAAATGCAAGTGCAAAACTTCAACAAAATAGTAACATTAAAGAAAACTCCCATATTGAAGTGACCTGCTTTAATCGAGTCGTCCTACTCACAGGCCAAGCTAACAATGCTGAAACCCGTCAAGAAGCGGAAGATATCGTGCGCAGCGTTCCCAATATTCAACGTATCTATAATCAAATTGTCATCAAAAGACCCGCATCTTCTTTAACGCGCGCCAGTGACGCCTGGATTACGGCTAAAATTAAAACCGAAATGTTAGCGACTAAAGGTTTGAAATCGGGCACCATAAAAGTTGTGACTGAAAATGGAACTGTCTATTTAATGGGTATCGTCAACCGCGATCAAGCTGACATTGCTGTTGATATTGCAAGACAGGTCCAGGGTGTGCAGCGAGTCATGAAGATTTTTCAATATACTAATTGATATCTTTCGCAAGGACGCGCATGGTGTATGATCAATTAAAATGGTTATGCCTTATTGTCATCGTATTAATTTTTATTCCATCTTGCATGATGGGCGGCATTGCAGTTTCCGGCGCACAAGCTGTTTATGATAGACATAGCATCCAAAAGAAACTCGATGATAATTTTACAAGCATGCAGGCATATCGTGCTATCTATTTAAAAACCGATAAATACAAAAATACAAATATATCCATCGCCACCTACAATGACACTGTCATCATCACAGGACAAACACCCGAAATAGAACAAAAAAATGAAATTACTCAACTTGTAAAAAATCTTGTTAATGAGAGAAAAATCTATAATTTTGTCGAAATAGCAAGTCCTTCATCGATACTGACCCGCGCAAGTGATACCTGGATTACATCTAAAATAAAAGCAAAAATGATTGCTGCTAATAATATCGACCCTACTAAAATTAAAGTGGTTACCGAAAACGGCACTGTGTTTCTAATGGGAATTGTGCCTAGAGAGGACGCCGATATAGCTGTTGATATCGCACAAAATACCTCAGGGGTACAAAATATAGTGAAAATATTTTCGTATTTGGAAATTGCTAAAGCTTGATTAGATACTATTAAATTTGCCTACTTACCCAGTTTGCGATGAACAGTTTTCGGCTCTTTATTAGTATGTAACAATGCCATCTCTAAAGATTTATCATCATCTATTAAATCTAATGTGTTTGGATCGAGAGTATCCAACATGGGATTACAAAAAACAGGTAAGTTATCTACAGTAAAGGATTCTGATAATGCTTTCCAGATAGTTGTTACTCTTGATTGTTTCTTCCTCTCTTTTTGAGTGACTTCAACTTCCATATTTTCTCTATCTTACTCCACAAGCTTTAAATGAGTGCGATTTTTAGAGCCAGCATTGTTATTAGCACTTATGGCATCATTTGAAGTAACGGTCGACAAACCCATCACACCATCACCCTCACTTTCATCGGTTTCTTCATAATCAAAAAACATGCCTTGTTGATTTTCTTGCGCGTATATTGCCAATATTGCTTTAACAGGTGCACTAATAATATGAACCAAACCCGAAAAAGAAGCACGAAACTCAATGGTATCGTTAGTTATTTTTAAATCTCTTATTGCAGAAGGCGCGATATTTAGTGTTATTTCGCCATTTTCTACATGTTCAACAGGAACATTACAACGAGGATAAGTGGCATTGATAACAACGTAGGGAGTGCAAGCATTATCGACAATCCATTCATAAAATGCGCGAACTAAATAAGGCTTATTTGAAAACATATCGTCCTCTGAATATTATGACACTACTTCAAATTTTTCTGATTTTCTTAATTCATGTTCAGCTTCTGTTAAACTAGCCTGAAATGAATCACGAGCAAACATTCTTTCGGCATATTTCATGACTGCTTTTGCTTCTGGGGGCAAAGTGATACCCCAGGCTGGTAAACGCCATAAAATGGGTGCTATACAGCAATCCACTAATGAAAAATCTTCATTAAGAAAGTACGCTGAATTACTAAAAACGGGTGCTAGCTTAATCAGATAATTTCGCAATTCCTTGCTAGCTGCTTGCGCATCAGCCGTCTTACCAGATTCTATTTTTCGTACCAAGTCACCCCATTCACGATCGATACGATAAATCATTAATCGCGTTTTTGCCCTCGCCACTGGATAAACTGGCATGAGTGGAGGATGCGGAAAACGCTCATCAAGATATTCCATGATGATATTTGCATCATACAGAACTAATTCCCTATCAACCAAGGTAGGAGAATTACCGTATGGATTTAACTCAAGCAAATCTTCAAGTTTATCTTTGTCAGATATATCTATATTGATAACTTCAACTGAAACGCCTTTTTCGGCTAATACAATACGTACCCTATGACTAAAGATATCGACCGAACCTGAATACAGCGTCATGATTGACCGCTTGTTAGCAACTATCGCCATGTGAACACCCCTCAACTAATTTAACCTATCATGAATGAGAGAATACGGGCATCGAGCTGGCTGGGGGACTAGGATTCGAACCTAGGTTAACGGAGTCAGAGTCCGTAGTCCTGCCGCTAGACGATCCCCCAAAAAAATCCTGCCTATCGTTTGGAGAACTGTGGTCGTTTACGCGCTCCATGCAGACCAACTTTCTTACGCTCAACCTTTCTAGCATCTCGCGTTAGGTAGCCTGCTTGACGTAAAACCTTACGTAGTGAGCCCTCACCTGTCGGATCCGACCCTTCTTTCTCATCATATTCCAATAATGCGCGAGCAATGCCCAGACGAATAGCGCCAGCTTGACCGCTTATTCCACCACCATCCACTGTTACCACAATATCAAACTTGTCTTGTAGGCTGGTGACTTCTAAGGCCTGTCTTACGACCATACGAGCTGTTTTTCGTCCAAAGTACTCATCAAGAGTAGCCTTATTGATGGTAATATTGCCATTACCTTCTTTTAAAAATACACGTGCCGTCGATGTTTTTCGACGCCCAGTACCACAATAATACTGTTTTGCTGCTGCCATAAAATTATTCCGTATCAAAATCTAAAACTTGCGGTTGTTGTGCCATATGCGGATGTTCACTACCTGCATAAACCTTTAATTTGCGATACATTGCACGACCTAATATATTTTTAGGTAACATGCCTTTTACCGCTTTTTCAATGACTCTTTCTGGGCTTTTAGCCAACAGTTTTTCAAAAGTAATTGTTTTAAGTCCTCCAGGATAGCCTGAATGGCTATGGTACACCTTATCGGTGTTCTTTTTCCCAGTGACCTTTACCTGACTAGCGTTAATGACCACAATATAATCGCCCGTATCAACATGGGGAGTATATTCGGGTTTATGCTTGCCCCGCAAACGCCTTGCAATTTCGCTTGCCAAGCGGCCTAGTGTTTTTCCAGCCGCATCAACTGTGTACCAATTGTGACTTGCTGTTTCATTCGTAGCATTATAAGTTTTCATCTGACTCCATACTCCTTGGGAGTAATTTTACAAAAATGGATATACCCAAGACCAAAAGATGTCGAATTTTATAGTAATGCGCAAAAACAAGCAAGTCCCCATCAACATATTAATCATAAAAATACTTTTTTTGATTATACGCTAAAAAAACACCTAAAAATGACAAAATCATTAAAAAAACCCGTGTTTTATGACAAAATCATTCGCAAAATAATGCAAATATGGTATTGTATGCAGTGCATCTTTTTGACTTTTAAGAGGAATGAAACAATGGCTGCAAAAAAAGTTTCTGCCAAATCTGCGAAAAAAGTGGGGAAAAAACCGGTGTTTAAGGCTAAATTGCCTGTGGTTAAAGATCCATTAACTAAAAGCGGCATTGTCAAGGCTGTCATGGATATGACCGGTCTTGCAAAGAAAGACGCTGTTGCCGTAATGGAAGCGTTAGGCACCGTCATAGAGCTACACGTTAAGTCACGAGGACCAGGAAAATTCACTTTACCAGGTCTCTTAAAAATTAACGTAGTGAACAAACCAGCACGCAAAGCTCGTGAAGGTATCAATCCGTTTACTGGCGAAAAAGTCATGTTCAAAGCAAAACCAGCTCACAAAGTGGTTAAAATTAGAGCTCTTAGAAAACTGAAAGAAATGGTTATCTAATCTTTAGATTTGTTTCGCCTCTTAGTTAAATCAAGGAGGCGAAATATCACTTATGATGATGAACATTCCCTAACTTTATCAGCTAATTGATTAGCTAATATATTTATTTTTATCTCATCCCTGCCTTCAACCATGATACGTATCAATGGTTCCGTACCTGAGCGTCGCAGCAAAACACGACCTGTCTTACCTAACTCTTGTTCTACACTTTTTACCAAAGCTTGAACATCTTTGCTTTGTGCTAAATTATATGCTTCATCAACTTTAACATTTAACAAAATTTGCGGATATTTGATCAGTCCAGACTTTAATTCTGCAAGCGTCTGTGATTTATAGCGCATGGCTGAAAGAACTTGCAATGCAGCAATAATTCCATCGCCTGTTGTCATCGCCAGAGAACAAATAATATGCCCGGAGGGTTCGCCACCCAAACACCATCTATGTTTAGTTAATTCAGGCATGACATATCTATCACCCACAGGAACTCTTACAAAAGGGATATGCATTTCTTGTAAAGCATTTTCAAAGCCTATGTTAGACATCACTGTTCCAACCACACCGCCTTTCAAAACACCTAGCTCATGTCTATGCTTAGCAATGATATACATCAACTCATCACCATCTAAAACATTACCGTCATGATCAACCATGATAACGCGATCGCCATCACCATCGAGCGCTATGCCTAAATCGACTTGCTCTTGTATCACTCGACGCTGTAATAATCCAGGATGGGTTGCGCCACAGTCCAAATTAATGTTCAATCCATTAGGATCAACACCTACTTCTATGACCTCTGCGCCCAACTCACGAAATACATTAGGAGCGATATGATAAGCTGCGCCATTTGCACAATCGACAATAATTTTTAGGCCATTTAAATTGAAATCAGATGAAACAGTGCTTTTACAAAATTCAATATAACGACCTGGAGCATCTACGACTCTAATAGCTTTACCAAGCTGTGCAGAGTCAACTGTGGTCATAACTTTGTCTAGCTGCTCTTCGATAGCAAGTTCAATATCATCTGCAAGCTTAGTGCCTGCCGCTCCGAAAAATTTAATACCATTATCATAATAAGGATTATGTGAAGCACTAATGACAATACCCGCTTGAGCTCGTAAGGTACGCGTGAGATAAGCAATCGCAGGAGTTGGCATAGGGCCTAGTAAATGAGTATCAACACCCGCAGCAGACAAACCCGCTTCTAAAACTGATTCGAACATATATCCCGAGATGCGCGTATCCTTACCTATCAAAACTTTACCCGTTCCGTGGCGAGCTAAGACCTTACCTACAGCCCAACCTAACTTAAGGATAAATTCTGCATTGATTGGCCACGTACCTACACGACCGCGTATACCATCGGTTCCAAAATACATGCGTTGTTTTTGATCTTTAGTCATGCGCTGAATCGGCTTTCAAGTTATCATTTACCTTGATAGAGTTGTTTTCATCAGAATCTTTCACGGCTGCTTTTTTATTTTTAACTGAGGTACTTTGATCGGCCCAACCTGCAGGCTCGCGTATCGATCTACCCGCCATCACATCTTCAATTTGATCCATGCTAATGGTTTCATATTTAATAAGAGCTTCCGCCATAATATGCAATTGATCAAGGTATTCTTTTAAGATTTTTTCAGCTCTTTGATAATTTCTGTCAACGATGTCACGCACTTCCTGATCAATGATAGCAGATGTTGTCTCCGAAATTTCTTTATGTCTCGTGACAGCATGTCCAAGGAAAACTTCTCGCTCATCCTCTCCAAAAGTAAGAGGCCCAAGCTTAGCAGACAAGCCCCACTTAGTAACCATGTTACGAGCGAGCTCGGTCGCCTTTTGTATATCGTTTGATGCACCTGTCGTAACCTTTTCTTGTCCGAAAACCATCGCTTCCGCGATACGTCCACCAAATAAACTGGAGATTTTACTTTCCAGATATTCTTTAGTATGACTATAACGATCGCCTTCAGGTAAAAACATGGTAACGCCTAAGGCCCGTCCTCTAGGAATAATAGTAACCTTATGCACAGGATCATGCTCTGGCACAAAAAGGCCGACAATAGCATGTCCGGCTTCATGGTAGGCAGTTAATTTCTTTTCTGATTCACTCATCACCATAGAGCGGCGTTCAGCGCCCATAATGACTTTATCTTTTGCTTTTTCAAATTCTTCCATACCTACTGCACGTTTATTAGCGCGCGCTGCAAAAAGTGCGGCTTCATTTACAATATTAGCTAAATCTGCGCCCGAAAAACCTGGAGTACCGCGTGCAATGACAGTCGGCTCTACATCGTCACCCAAAGGCACTTTACGCATATGAACTCTTAGTATCTGCTCACGTCCACGCACATCAGGAAGCCCAACCACAACTTGACGATCAAAACGGCCTGGACGTAATAAAGCATTATCTAACACATCAGGACGATTGGTGGCAGCTACCACAATCACTCCTTCATTACCTTGAAAACCGTCCATTTCAACCAATAACTGATTCAATGTTTGCTCACGTTCATCATGTCCACCCCCTAAACCAGCACCACGATGACGCCCTACTGCATCAATTTCATCAATAAAAATGATACAAGGAGCTTGTTTTTTGGCCTGTTCAAACATATCTCGCACACGCGATGCGCCCACACCCACAAACATTTCAACGAAATCCGAACCGGATATCGTGAAAAAAGGAACTTTAGCTTCACCTGCAACAGCTTTAGCAAGTAATGTTTTACCTGTTCCAGGAGGGCCGACCAATAACACGCCTTGCGGAATCTTGCCGCCTAACTTTTGAAATTTGCTGGGGTCACGTAGAAACTCAACAAGTTCTTTGACCTCTTCTTTAGCTTCTTCGCAACCTGCAACATCAGCAAAAGTCACTTTAACTTGATCTTCTCCTAAAAGACGGGCGCGGCTACGGCCAAATGAAAAAGCCCCTCCACGGCCTGCACCGGCTTGCTGACGTAAGACATAGATCCATATAGCAAAAAGAATGATCCAGGGAAGTAAATTTAGCAAATGCATCATTAACCCAGGTTGTTCTGGTGGAATGCCATTGACATTAACACCTTTATCGAGCATTTCTTTTAATACTTGCTGATCATTTGCAATAGGAAGATAGGTCGTGAATGTTTTATTATTATGCATAACGCCGGTGACATTTTGATCAGCTATCTTCACCGAGCTAATGTTACCTTGTCTGACATCATTCACAAATGAAGAGTAAGGTATTCTTTCTTCGGGTTCACGCTTTGGTCCAAATATGTTAAAAACGGAAACCAGGATGATTCCTGCAACCATCCACAAAAGTATCGTCTTAATAGTATCATTCACGTGGGTGAACCCCTTTCATTTCACAAATCTATTAATATAATCATACATGATAAGCGTTCATAACGATATACGTGTTGCATTGTTATGAACGCATTGTAACCAGCATAACAAAATAGCTTTAAATTCTGCACAAACAACCTGGCTGCCTAATTTCTTGCTAAAATATAAACCTCTCGAGAACGTCCACGAGAAGCTTTAGGCTTTCGAATAACAACTTTTTTAAAATGTTTACGAAGCTCTATTAAAAAAGCATCAAATCCTTCACCTTGAAAAACCTTCACCAAAAAACCGCCGACCGACGCCTCTCCCAGAACCCTAAGTGCAAAATCCAAAGCAAGTTCAGCGTAAGCGATAGAACGAGGCTGATCAACACTTTCCACACCGCTCATATTAGGTGCAATATCTGAAATGACCCAATCCACCTTGGCATCACCGATTTTTGTCAATAAATCAGTTAAAACTTGTTCTTGACTAAAATCGCCTTGAATGAACTCGACTCCGTCAATGGCTTGCATAGGAAGTATATCTAATGCAATGACTCGGCCTTTTTTACCCACACATTTAATCGCGAGCGCTGACCAACTACCAGGAGCCGCGCCCAAATCTACAATGGTCATACCTGGCTTAAAAAGTTTATCACGCTCAATGATTTCTTGCAGTTTATAAACAGCGCGAGACCTTAAACCTGCTTGTTGCGCTTGCTTCACATAAGGATCTGAAAAATGTTCTCGTAACCACCGTTTACTACTGCTTTTTTTTCCTGGCATTAAACATGTTCCACTTGAACAATATCGTATGCCGTAACGCCTTCGGGTGTGCGCACCTCAATCGTATCATCAACCTGCTTACCTATCATGGCACGTGCAATAGGAGAGCTCACTGATATTTTTGACATATTAATATCAGCCTCATCTTCACCCACAATTTTATAAGTCACTGATGTTTCAGTTTGATTGTTAAGCAAGGTGACTGTTGTACCAAATATGACTTTTCCTGTATTTGCAATTTGTGTCACATCAATGATCTGTGAAGTAGAAAGTTTTCCTTCAATTTCCATGATACGCCCCTCAATAAAACTTTGTTGCTCACGGGCTGCATGGTACTCAGCATTTTCTTTTAAATCACCATGCGCTCTCGCTTCTGCAATGGCATCGATCACACGTGGTCTATCAATCGTTTTTAAACGTTGTAACTCATCACGCAGCATGGCTGCACCCAAAACTGTCATAGGTATTTTTTTTATCATAATGATTTCCCTCTAAAGCTTCATGTCTTCAAAAAATTTCTTTGCTCTATTGAACCATGAAGAAGACCTGGGATTATGTTTATTATCTGCTGACATGGTTTTTTCAAATTGTTTTAGTAAATCTTTTTGTTTATGTGTCAAATTTACAGGTGTTTCTACGACCACTTTACACATTAAATCACCTGTTGCACCTCCACGAACAGGCGGAACTCCCATTCCTTTCAATCGAAATACTTTATCCGACTGTGTTTCTGCTGGAATTTTCAATTTAACCCTGCCATTCAGTGTGGGAACATCTAATTCACCACCCATTGCCGCAATAATAAAGCTAATAGGTACTTCACAGTGTAAATTTATCCCATCTCGTTCAAATAACTCATGGCTTCGTACTGCGATTTGCACATAAAGATCGCCAGGCATCGCACCAGGTTCACCTGCCTCACCTTCGCCATTTAAACGAATTCTATCACCCGTATCAACGCCTGGTGGAATTTTAACGGATAGTTTTTTGGTTTGTTTAACTCTGGCCTTGCCGCGACAAGTGGTACAAGGATCTTTGATGATCTTGCCTTTCCCACGACAGGAAGGACATGTTTGTTGTACGGTAAAAAAACCTTGTTGCATACGAACTTGTCCATGTCCAGCGCAATCACTACAAGTCACCGCGTGGGCCCCTTTACGAACTCCACTTCCATGACAATCTGCGCATGCAACCAACGTAGGAACATGGATCTCAACTGTTTTACCAAATACCGCGTTTTCTAAAGTTATTTCGAGATTGTAACGTAAATCTGAGCCACGCTGTGGGCCCGACCTTCCACCACCAAAAATATCCCCGAAAATATCTCCAAAAATATCGGTAAAATTCACGCCACCAGGGCCGCCGCCAAAACCGCCGGCCTCTGATGCACTATGACCAAATTGATCATATGCGGAACGTCTACGACTGTCTGATAAAATTTCGTAAGCTTCTCTGACTTCCTTGAAGTTTTCTTCCGCAACCTTATCGCCAGGATTTCTATCCGGGTGATATTTCATCGCCATGCGACGAAAAGATTTTTTAATCTCTTCGTCACTTGCATTGCGAGAAATACCTAATACTTCATAATAATCACGTTTTGACATCTTAAAATCACTATATAAAAAAGCAGATTACTTTTTATCGTCCTTAACTTCTTCAAATTCGGCATCAACCACATTATCGCCTTTACCAGCTGATGACGCATCTGCCTTTGGTTGTTCAGCTTGTCCAGGTTGGCCTTGTTGCTGTTGATTTGCATACAAACGTTCAGCCATTTTGGAGGAAGCTTCTGTTAATGCCTTAGTTTTTTGCTCAATAACATCTTTATCATTGCCTTTGGCAGCTTCTTTTAAAGCTTCAACAGCAGATTCAATGGATTTACGTTCATCTGCAGAAACTTTATCACCTGCTTCACTCAACGATTTTGTCACTGCATGAATCATATTGTCTGCTTGATTGCGCACATTCACTAATTCATGGAACTTACGATCTTCAGCAGCATGTGTTTCGGCATCTTTAACCATATTTTTAATTTCGTCTTCCGACAAACCACTGGAAGCTTTAATGACGATGGATTGTGCTTTACCCGTTGCTTTATCTTTTGCAGATACATGTAAAATACCATTCGCATCGATATCAAAAGCCACTTCGATTTGTGGCATACCACGTGGTGCTGGTGGAATATCGGTTAAATCAAAACGGCCTAAGGATTTATTAGCCGATGCCATTTCACGCTCGCCTTGTAAAACATGTACCGTCACTGCTGTTTGATGGTCTGCAGCCGTTGAAAATGTTTGGGATGCTTTGGTTGGGATGGTTGTATTTTTTTCGATGAGCTTAGTCATGACACCACCTAAGGTTTCGATACCCAAAGATAAAGGTGTAACGTCTAATAACAACACATCTTTTACATCACCCGCAAGAACAGCCCCTTGAATCGCAGCACCGACCGCTACCGCTTCATCAGGATTCACATCACGGCGTGGTTCTTTGCCAAATAAATTTTTCACGGTTTCTTGAACCAAAGGCATACGAGTTTGACCGCCGACCAATATCACGTCAGCAATATCATTTAGATTAATACCCGCATCTTTAATTGCTATTTTGCAAGGTTCAATGGTGCGCTTGATTAAATCTTCAACTAAGGATTCAAGTTTAGCACGCGTCATTTTGATATTTAAATGTTTTGGGCCTGAAGCATCAGCTGTAATGTAAGGAAGATTAATATCGGTTTGTTGTGCCGATGATAATTCAATTTTAGCTTTTTCAGCAGCTTCTTTTAGACGTTGCAATGCAAGAGGATCATTACGCAAATCAATACCTGATGATTTTTTAAAGTCATCAACCAAATAATTCATAATGCGCAAATCAAAATCTTCACCGCCTAAGAAAGTATCGCCATTAGTTGACAATACTTCAAACTGGTGTTCTTTATCCACTTCAGCAATTTCGATAATAGAAATATCAAAAGTACCGCCACCCAGGTCATAGACAGCGATTTTACGATCGCCTGGCTTTTTATCCATACCAAAAGCAAGTGCGGCGGCCGTAGGTTCATTGATAATACGTTTAACTTCTAAACCTGCAATACGACCTGCATCTTTGGTAGCTTGACGTTGCGAATCATTAAAATAAGCCGGTACAGTAATGACTGCCTCGGTCACAGGATGGCCTAAATAATCTTCGGCTGTTTTCTTCATTTTCATGAGAACTTGAGCTGAAACCTGTTGCGGCGCTAATTTTCTGCCTGCCGCTTCAATCCATGCATCACCATTGTCGGCGCGAATGATTTTATATGGAACAATTTCCATGTCTTTACGCACAACTTCTTCGTCAAATCGACGACCGATCAGTCGTTTTGCTGCATAAATCGTATTTTTAGGGTTAGTCACTGCCTGACGTTTAGCCGCTTGGCCGACAAGAATTTCATCATTATCAGGGAGATAGGCCACAATAGATGGAGTGGTCCTAGCACCTTCTGCATTTTCAATGACAATAGTTTGGTCACCTGATCTCACAGCGACACATGAATTCGTCGTACCAAGGTCAATACCTATCACTTTACTTATTGTTGCCATATTATTCTCCAAGAAAATCTCTACCAAAAAAACTATATATACCTAGTAAGATGGGGATGGTTTATATGTTTTCAAGTCCCGGACAAACCAAAAGCGTTTTCCGGGATGACAATCACTTTGCTACCACGACTAACGCTGGACGTATTAAACGTTTGTTCAAAAGATAGCCTTTTTGTAATACACTGAGTACCGTATTAGGCGGAACATTTGCATTTTCCTGCGTTGAAATAGCTTGATGTAACTCAGGATTAAAAGGTTGGCCTTCCGGATCAATGCTTTCTATACCGAATTTTTCCATGGCTTTGAGCAACATTTTTAAAGTGAGACTCACTCCATCAAGTAAACTGCCCGCACCTGACTCATCATTTAAATGAGCTGCAATAGCCCGCTCCAAATTATCGACGACTGGAAGAAGTTCATGCGTGGCTTTTTCTAAAGCGAATTTATGGGCATTTGCTATATCGCGCTCTTTTATACGCTGCATATTTTCCATTTCTGCCTTCGTACGTAATAGAGTATCTTTATACGAATTAGCCATTTCTTCAGCTTGAGTAAGCTGTTTTTGTAATTCTTGATAAGATGCATGATCTAATAATTCTTCAGCTGCTGGCCGTTCATCATCGATGATTGAATCATGCTCAGCATGTTCTTTGCCAAATTTCTGGTGCAAAGAACTTGTACTACTGGCTTTGTTTTCTTTTGACACTTTTTTTCTCCTTTGGTCATACATATAGGAAGTCTTGTCATATATGGGGATTATTTAGCCTTGATTCAAGGCAGCCGATAACAATTTTGCGGTAATATCCACTGCAGAAATCACTCGTTCATAAGGCATTCTGACAGGCCCTATCACACCTAAACTTCCTATTAAATGATCATCGACGGCATAAGAAGCTGTCACAATACTGCATTCATCAAAAATCTCATAACCCGATTCTTTTCCGATAAATATCTGCACACCCTCTGCCTCTAAGGCATGTTCTAATAAATTTAATATTTCTTGTTTTTGCGTAAAAGCATTCAATAATATTCGCCATCGCTCAAAGTCGACGGTACGATCCGAATAATTCAAAATATAGTCTTTATTTTCTTCTTCTGCATCTACAAAAACTTTATTTCCCACATCAAGAGCTGCTGCCATATGTTCTCGATCGCACATCATAGCATCTAAAAGTGCCTTACGTATCGATAACAAGGTTTTGCCTGCATAATGCGCATTAATATAATTGCTCGCTTCTTGCAATTCACTTGTTGTATAAATTTTTTCGGTATAAATCACGCGATTTTGGACTTCTCGGTTATTTAACACTAATATCACCAGCACACGGTTCGCGGAAAGTGCTAAAAATTCAACCTGACGCAGTTCAATTCGATTACGCCTGGGCAATGCTACGACTCCTGCCAATTTAGTCAAACTTGAAAGAACGGTAGATGCTGATTGGAGTAAATTTGACATTTCTAAATCGGGATCTAATTTACGTTGTAAAACATGGACTTCATTGGACTCAAGCGGTTTAACTTTAATCAAACTATTCACAAACAGCCGATAACCCAAAGGTGTGGGTATCCGCCCTGATGATGTATGCGGTGAAGTTAAATACCCATTATCCTCTAAATCAGCTAATATATTGCGTATCGTTGCTGGACTTAAACCAAGGGCACACTCCTCGGCAAGCGCTCTGGATCCAATAGGACAACCATCCTGGATATAACGCTCAACCAAGGTTTTTAATATTTGTTGAGCGCGCTGATTAATAGTGACATCGTTCATAAAATAACCCTATGGTGCTATAGGTCAATATAACATAGAATTTTAACAATCTCTGATCTCATCGTCATCTAAAGGAACGCTCATGGCAAGTATTTTTAACAAAATCGGTATATTAGGCAGGGTAAAAAACCCTGGCGTCAAAGAAACCCTTAAAGCTCTCACTCAGCATCTTATCGAATTATCACAAAATTTTTATGTAGAAGTTGAAACTGCTGAGTCACTCAATATTCCTGACTTAAAAACGATTTCACGCGAAAAAATTGGCAAAGAATGTGATCTTTTGATTGTAGTTGGCGGCGATGGCAGTTTACTACACGCAGCTCATGCCATCATAAACCAGAACGTACCTGTTGTCGGAATTAATCGAGGCAGCCTGGGATTTCTAACTGATATTCATCCTGCCGAGCTCGACAAAATCACGGCCATACTCCAAGGAAAATATACATTAGAAAAACGCTTTCTTTTAACAGCTTCCATTGACCTTCATGGAAAAAATCTTGGCAATGATAATGCACTCAATGAAGCAGCTATCATTCCCGATACTGTCCCACACATGATAGAATTCGAAATTTACATCGATAAGCAGTTTGTATGCAGCCAAAACTCTGATGGTTTAATCATTGCAACACCTACCGGATCAACAGCTTATGCGCTTTCTGGCGGCGGACCCATTCTACACCCACAACTCGATGCTATGGTATTAGTTCCTATGTTTCCCCACTCTTTAAACAACAGACCTATCGTGGTTGATGGAAACTGTCAAATTGATATCATGATTACACCCAACAACACAACTTCAACACGTTTAAGCTGCGATGGTCGCGATTATTTGGCAACACCCATTGATAGCCGTGTCTCTATAAAAAAGCATGTGCAAGCACTCAATCTCATTCATCCCCTTGACTATAATTATTACGAAACATTGCGCACAAAACTCCACTGGGGGAAAAAGTTACATTATTCAGAATAAGGATATGGACTATGCTTACAGAAATACATATCAATAACTTAATTACTATCCATACATTGCACTTAGAATTCTGCGGTGGCACCACTGTTATTACAGGTGAAACAGGTGCTGGTAAATCCATACTTATTGACGCCATTGAACTTGCTTTAGGTAACCGCGCAAGCAATGATAAAGTCCGCCCAGGGCAAGAAAAAGCGGAAATAAGCATTTGTTTTGATGTAAGCAAGCTAGTTGATGCAAGACTATGGTTAGATCACTATGATCTTTCACAGGAAAATAACGAGTGCATTTTACGCCGCGTTATTTATCAAGACGGCCGCTCAAAAAGTTTTATCAATGGCATGCCAACGACTTTGCAGCCTTTACGTGAATTAGGCGAACTATTAATACAAATTCATGGGCAACATGAGCATCAATCTTTATTAAAAATCGATCATCAACGAAAAATGCTTGATCATTACGCTGGACATCAACATTTATTAGATACCGTAAGTCATCTTTCTGATGAATGGCATATCTTGAATAAACAAATAACTCAATTACGGAAACGGCAGACTGAACGTAACACGCGCATGACGTTTTTAAACTTTCAATTAGAAGAATTAAAAGCATTACAACTTACACAAGATGAATTTCAAGCTCTAGATCTGGAACACAAACAACTCGCTCATGCGGGTGAATTATTACAAAATCTAAATCATGCACTTAATGTCCTCACAGATCATGAAGAAAATAATGCTTTACGCTCTATTCATCAAGCATTACACGGACTAGAGCTTATCCAACAAGTAGATCCTAAAATTTCTGTCTGGATTGAATCATTGAATGCTATCATGATTCAAATCAGTGATACTGAAGATGGTTTACGTCATTATCTTAATACCATTGAAATTGACCCTGCGCGTCTTTCATGGGTAGAAGATAGAATTAGCCTATTATTTGACACGGCACGCAAACATAAAATCAATCCGCAAGAACTTTATGACTTACAATGCAGATTATCTCTCGAGCTTAATGAATTAGAGAACAGTGATCTTCAATTAAGCGAACTAGAACAAAAACTTTTACACATAGAAAAACAATATCATGATAACGCTATTAAACTTAGCAAAAGCAGAACAAAAGCCGCTACCAATCTAAATACGATTATCACGACAACCATACATCAGCTTTCATTAAATCATGCGCAATTTGAAGTTTATTTAGAGTCTGACAAAACGACGGTTATTTCACCTTATGGATTAGAAAAAATTATTTTTCACATCAAAACAAATGCTGGACAAACCATGCAGCCGCTCGCAAAAATTGCATCCGGCGGTGAACTTTCACGTATGGGTCTTGCTATTCACCTGGCTGCCGCAGATCAACATCATACACCAACGCTTATTTTTGATGAAGTGGATGTGGGTATAGGCGGCGCTACCGCAGAAATGGTTGGCAAACTTTTACGTAAATTAGGTCAATCCCATCAAGTTTTATGTATCACCCACCAGGCTCAAGTGGCAGCAAAAGGACATCAGCATATACGAGTTGAAAAAACACAATCAGAACACTCAACCCGAACTCAGGTGTACACTTTATCGCAAGATGAAAGAACTCGTGAATTAGCACGTATGTTAGGCGGGGTTGAAATCACTAAAACGACTTTAGCGCATGCTAAAGAATTAATTGAGACTATCGCTGAAATATAAACCCAGGCGACTGTTCGCCTGGGTTTGCAAATACTCTAACGACGCGGCATAGGAGGAGCTGATGGTACTGGCATAGGCTGTGATGGCAATGGCGGAGCCGATGGTACTGGCATAGGCTGTGATGACGCAGGAACATGATAAGGATAAGGATATGACATAACAGGAACGTGAGGCACAGGTAATGGTTGCTGTACAACCACTGGCGGGGGCTGTACTTGCCCATGATGACCATGGTGGTGATCATGACAGTGATTATGGTGATGCGTTCCAAATATCGAATCAAGAAAAGAATGACTACAACGATGATCATCATGACAATAGGGGTGAGGTCGGTGGTACATAAAAACTCCTTTTATTTATAAACTATGTAGACTTCTGACATTTTGCACAAATCCCATAAATATTCAAGTTATGATCCGTGATTGTATAGCCTGCTTTTTCAGCAATAAATTGTTGGCGTTCTTCAATGGCTGGATCAAAAAACTCTTCGACTGTTTTGCATTCCACACAAACCAAATGATCATGATGTGTGCCATGATCTATCTCAAATACCGAGTGTCCTTCGGAAAAATGATGTCTGGTGACTAATTTTGCCTCTTCGAATTGAGTCAACACACGATACACCGTAGCCAAACCTATATCATCCCCCGATTCTAATAAAACCCGATAAACGTCTTCCGCGCTTAAGTGATGATCATGAGCATTTTCAAGTATCTGTAAAATTTTTACTCTAGGCAAGGTTACTTTTAACCCTACTTTTTTTAAATCTGAATTATCCAAAGCATCAAGCCTCCGTTAGGAATCAAATGATTTTAACAGGTTACAAAACCATCGCAAATCAGTTATTATCGTGCAAATTTATTAATACACATTTGGAAAAAAAATATGCAAAAAATCATAGCGCTAAGTATAGTCGTATTGGCTTTAACCGGTTGCGTGCGTAAGATCTCGATCGAACAAGGTAATGTCATGACACCTGAAATGTCTAATCAATTACATATAGGCATGAATGAAGAAGAAGTCAAAAATGTGATGGGGTCGCCTATGTTACTTAACACTTTCAATGATAACCGCATTGACTATGTTTACACTTTTAAACCGGGTAATGGCACGATGACTGAAAAGAAAATGATTTTGAGCTTTAAAAATGGGGTATTAACAAATATAAGTGGAAACATGCCTGCACCAAATAATAAATAATTCGCATCAATTAAGGGTGTTCAAGCTTATCTGCTACCCAAACTTTAATAAGTGCTTGCCGTGTAATGCCTAAACGATTTGCTTCTTTATCAAGTGACTCGACCATCCATTCTGGAAAATCAACATTCACTCGTTTTACTTCTAACCCAGGACGTCTAGCTCTTGTCAGATCAAGATATTCTGTTATATCCTCATCAGAGTCAAATTTTTTATCAAAATCAGATGCTTTCATATAATTTCACCTCCTCTTTTCTCGCGCGTCTTACTGAAATAAGACGAATCGTTTCATTACGATAAGTTATAACAGCCGACCAATGAATATTGTCAATCAATCCAATGATAAGATAACGTAGTTCATCCATTGAACGAGCTGGTATCTCCAATAGAAATCACCAAATCACTTTTTTATAAAAGTGCTTTATTTTTTTGTCGCTCGTTACAATTGTCGCGTGTTTTTTGGCAGCAAATGCAGTAATAATGCGATCGGCTGGATCTCTATTTTCATCCCATCGCAATTCAATAGAGTCTAACCATTCATCAATACCTATATCGATCATCTGAATATTCTCAATTTGACGAAATTCATGGTAGAGCATCCGCGGTGAAACACTCATTTCAAGTTTCCCGAGTTTTATTTTACAAGCAATTTCTGCAAAAGAAATCGAGAGTACATAAGCGCCCGCTTCCATTTGTTCCAACGTTTTTAGCGAAAAATCGGGGGATTTTTTGCAAGCTTCAATAATTGCACACGTATCTAGTACTACCATTCATCATATCCGGGTAAAACAGGTTCATTGATATCACCATGAATTTTAACATCGGCGAAAGCACGCATTTGTTTAAATGTCATGACTTTTATTTTCGTCAGAACAAGATCGGGTTTGTTGTGATGAGTAATAATGAGTTCCTTACCCTCATCTTCAACGTATTTAAGATACTTGCTAGTATGTTGAATAAACTCACGTTTACCAATCATTTTTAATGGATGCATAAGGCAAACCTCTTGTAGCTTCTTAATGTAGCTACCTTAAGCTTAGTCTTAAAATCGCATATTGTCAAATAGATTTCATTGATCTTTAAAAATGGTGTCCTAAAAAATATTACGTAAGATGTTTACTAAACCGAGCCGCGACCGTTAGGGAGTGATCACTGCTCTTAGAAGATGCGAATTTTTTAGTACAGTGATCACTCCCTAACGGTCGCGGCTCGGTTTACTATTTTTTAACCCGTCTTTTTCGAGCTTCTTTAGGATCAACCAACAACGGCCGATAGATTTCAATCCTATCGCCTTCTTTAACGATATCCGTCAATTTTTTTTGTGTACTAAAAATCCCTACTTTTTGTTTCATTAAATCTATCTCAGGAAATTCCAATAAAATACCCGAACGATCTATCGCAAGTTCAATCGTACAGCCTTCTTCAACCACAAGTTTAATAAGACTATGTTTATTAACATCTGCATAAGCCACTTCAACATTAATCTTCTTTACGTTGGCCATACACTTCAACTGCACGTTTAGTAAATAAATCGACTAGGGAATTTGCGATATGCGAAAAAATAGGCTGAAAGATAACATCTATAAAATGTCCCACCAATTCAAAATCGAGTTCTAAATTAACTTTACACCCATGATCGCCCATGGGTGTAAATGTCCATATGCCTTCCAGGTGCTTAAAAGGGCCTTCAATTAAATTAATATCAATACGCTCATAAGGTGTAAGCGTATTTTTAGTGGTAAAGCTTTTATGCATACCAGACCACGATAACTCTAGCTTAGCTTCAACTTCATTATCTTTACGAGAAATAATTTGACTGGCAGAACACCATGGCAAAAATGCTGGATAATGTTCAATAGCATCGACCAGTTCAAACATTTCTTTTGCTGTATAAGGCAATAAAGCACTTCGTTTAATTTGTGTGACACTCATAAGTTTCCTAACGCTACCATCGGCTTTGACTCCACTGGAAAAATCTCCTGGAGTTCTTTAGTCGTGCAATGTAAATTCAAACAAATCAATGCTTCTGCATCTTGTTTTAATCGTGCAATAATTCTTGCGCGTTCTCTTTTATCTTCATCTTTATCGCCAACAAAATAAGCATAAGGATCAGCGTCTAAAAATTCTTTAATCGGACCTGTTTGACACATAAGATGAGGAAGCCAACTTCCATTATGTTTATCATCAATAGATTCGATAGACCCCATAAATTTATCAATATGTTCAACACGCTTGACCGATTTAAGCTTTGATATTAACTGACCTGTTTTAATAATTGCATTTTTACGATATTCACCAAGTTTCTTATAAGAATCCGCTTCTTTAAGCGTATCTTTAACATTGGGATTAATAGCAAATCTGTCGAGTTTAGTTTTTAATGGTTCTTCAAACTTTTCTTCTCCTCGTAATATATTTCTTACCTTATTCACAATTTTCACAGCAGTTTGTTTAACGTCTTCAGGAACGTTAATTTGTGGTCGGTTCCTAAGAATAAGTTTAACAGCTATATTAATTAGCTCTTCGGGCGATTTAGCTGCATGTTCAGGTAATTGTCCTAAATCATAAACCGCTAGTACACACGCAACCATCATTGCGCTGCGTGTGCGACCTGCTTTACAATGCACAAGTACCGATTTTTTTTCATTTCTAAACTGCTGTATGGTGATGACTATTTCTGCTGCTGATTGAATATCAATTTTTGTCCCGTCGCTAAAATCTTTCATGATTAATTGTTCATGATCAACTTTCACTTCGCTATTATCAATTTTAAACGTTTTATTTTTCCATTCCAGAGGTCTAGTGGGATCCATCCAAAACATGGTTTCATGATTTTCATATTTTTCAACAGCGCTTACCACCAACATGGAACCACTATCAGACGCACCGACTTTTTTAATTAAATCTTCCTCTTCACCACGCATAGGCAAACTCGATAAATAAAGATAATCCGCAATCTTATCTTCTTTATTGTATAAGCCTAACTTTTCTTCAGCTCTTACTACCAAATATGACGCAACGTGCACAAATCGATCGAAAGACGACCACATAACGAATCTCCTTATATAATAATATTTAGCGCACAATCCTTTACTATTCTACCTTAAGATTGGGTAATTTGTATCATTTTCTCCAATGCTTTTTTAGCATTAGAAATAATCCAAGCTTGCCCTGCCTCATCTAAACGCTCTCGAGAACCGAGAAACTCATTAACGACATCACCTGGTTTTACGAGGTTAAATGCAGGGACTTTATCTTGCCTTAAAAGATCTAATACAGCAACTAAATGTGGCGGATCATTGCGCGACATTGTGGCACATCCACAGCCGCGTTTTTTAAAAGTGTTATCAGGAATGTCACTCAAATTGACGACATGAATATTTTTATTTTTACACATGTCACTTAAATTTTTAACCATATGATTTTCAGTGCCTATGGCATATTTTCCCGTACCTGCTTTATCTTTTGTTACACTATCAAATAAATACGCTGTAGAGCCGCAACCATCTGCAATACTCACCACTTCATTCCTGCATTCAGGATGGACCAGTACATGGTAGCCTTGTTTTTTCCAATAATGCACCATTTCAGGTTGATAATAACTATGCACGCCACACTCACTTGCAAAAAGAATGAGTTGGGCTTCATCAAATTTTTTAATAGTTTCTGGAGTTTGTTCTGATAAACGAAAGTTAACTGCCGCTTGACCCGCTGGCCAATAGGCAATTTTATTTTTGGGTATGCCCACCCAATCAGCCACATTTTCACCCATATGACGATCGGGAATAAATACTATTTTTTTATGTTGCTTCAATGCCCATTCGAATATCTTCTTCACATTTGAGCTTGTACATACCGCACCATCTTGAGCACCTGTCATGGCTTTAACTCTACCTGAAGTATTCATATAACATACTGGTAAAATATTCTTTGCATCATAACGTTCATTGAGCTGATTAAATGCTGGCTGAACCATAAAGTCTTTTGCAAGCATTTCCATCGTACAACCTGATTTTGGATTAGTGATATAAACCTGTTGATCATCATTCGCTAAAATACTAATGGATTCCGCCATGAAATGCACCGCAGATTCGACTATCACTTTTTTCTCAGGATGTTCAACAGCCATCAAGGCCAACTGATAAGAATCACCTATCACTCCGCCAAAATATTCCATGATTTTAACAATTTCACCGCCCATATAATAATGCGATAACAATAATAATTGATCGCCAAAGTGCTTTTTTGCAGCTTCAATATAAGGTTCCATCCATAATATCGTCGTTAATAGATTTCTATCGGGTAAAGATTGATAAGCTTCTGCATAGGGAAGAAATTCTTGTTGATACCAGTCTAATGGATAATCGTCTTGACAAACTTGCATGTCTGGCTTAACAAATTGCATCGTTGCGTGCTTCATTGAGCCTCACCTCTCAATATTGAATGTTCGGAATCTTCTAATTTAACCAGGTAGTCTTCACGATAATGACCGCCGCGGCTTTCGCGTCTGTTCAATGCGGAACGAACAATGAGTTCTGCCACTAAAACAATATTTCTTAACTCGATAAGATCACGAGTGATAGTATATTTCCAATAACATTCTTCTATGATTTCTTTTCGTGTCAAAACTAATTTAAGCTGGTCATGCAATCCCGCCTCCGTTCTTACCATGCCGGCATAACAACTCATTTCACCTCGCAAACCTCGCCAATGCTCATTGATCTGACTTGCACGTCTTGAATCAACGACAGTGGTTGAATCCCAAGCTTTTATAGGTTTATATAAGTCAGGTTTACTGTCTATAAATACCAAACTTGCATTCGAAGCATTGCGGCTCATCACCAAACCTTCAAGTAATGAATTACTCGCCAAACGATTGGCGCCATGCAAACCTGTGAAAGCTGTCTCGCCAATGGCATACAAACGTTTTATATCGGTTTTACCGTTAACATCCGATAAAATCCCGCCGCCCATATAATGTGCTGCAGGCACAACAGGAACTTTATCGCGGCTCAAATCTAAACCCAAAGATAAAAGTGTGTCAAAAATCATAGGAAACCGTTTTTGCAAAAAAGCCTTACTTTTGTGAGTAATATCAAGGTGCACATACTCCATACCTCTCGTTTCCATTTCACAAAAAATAGCACGAGCAACCACATCGCGCGTGGCAAGTTCCATGTTATCTGAATAACGTTGCATAAATCGTTCGCCTGTTTCAGGTAAACGTAAATACGCTCCTTCACCTCGCAACGCTTCTGAAATTAAAAAATTATGCTTGCTTGGATGATATAATAAAGTAGGATGAAACTGATAAAATTCCAAGCCGCCTACTCTGGCACCCGCACGATATGCCATGGCAACGCCGTCGCCTGTCGCAACATTAGGATTAGTCGTATAACGATAGACTTTACCCGCACCGCCTGTCGCAAGCACAATCACATTCGCACTAAAAACGTGAATCAAGCCCGTAGATTCTTCTAATATATAAACACCTACTGCCTCGTGAGACGCACCTGGTTGATGCGGTTCTATCTGCGTAATTAAGTTAATAGCGGTATGGTCTTCAAATATTGAAATGTTTTGTTTCGTGGATAATTCTTTCAGTAATGCATCAACTATTGCAGCACCTGTTTTATCACCGACATGAAATATACGTCTATCGGAATGACCTGCTTCTTTTCCGCAAAGTAAATGCTTATTTGCATCACGATCAAATAAAACACCCTGTTTCAAAAGATATTGAATGGCATCAGGGCCTTTTTCCAGGATTGCAGATACCGCATCAAGCTTGCATAAGCCATCGCCTGCAGATAGTGTATCGCTAATATGATCTTTTATATCACTTGGCGCATTTGCTGCTGCAATACCACCTTGAGCGTAGTGTGTGTTTGATTGATGTAATTTACCTTTTGTAATAAGAGCAAATGTTGCATTCGGTTTTAGCTTCACCATTTCTAATAAATAACACAGACCCGCGATTCCACTTCCAATAACAACCGCATCAAAAGCAAAATACCGGCCTTGCTGGGATATGGTATTTTGCATATTTATATTTCACATTTCATAGATAAATTAACATTACCTGCTGAATGGGTAAGTTTTCCAACAGACACAAAATCCACACCGGTTTCAGCTATCTCAAGTACATTATCT
>JABDBK010000001.1:125175-125484 GCA_013288655.1 Gammaproteobacteria bacterium
CAGTCATATTATCAAGAAGCACACGTGTCGTTTTCTTTAAGCTTTGATTCAATACAAGCTGCAACTCATCTTTATCACGCACTTCAACAATCACAGGAAAATGTTTAAGAATATCATCCGGCAGCGTATCTAATGCTTTTGATATACCTCCTAGCGCATCGATATGTGTATCTTTAATCATGATTGCATCGAATAATCCCATGCGGTGATTCACACCTCCGCCGCATCGCACGGCATATTTATCTAAATGACGAAAACCCGGGATAGTTTTTCGGGTATCCAATACTTTCGTTGGCGTATGTTTAATTT
>JABDBK010000001.1:125494-126180 GCA_013288655.1 Gammaproteobacteria bacterium
AGAGTCGCAACCGCGCACATGCGTTGCAGAAAATTAAGGATGGTACGTTCTGCCATTAAGAGCGTTTTTGCCGAGCCGGTGATTGATAATAATGTCTCACCTGGATGTAAAATTTGCCCGTCACTAAAACGAGACTCTAATGTCATAGGGGTATTAAATAAATTTAATAATTCCTGGACAAGAGGCAGCCCAGAAATAACGACAGACTCATGATGTTTAGATTTAATCATTGCTGTGCTAATAGCATGATGATGTTGAAACAATGATTCCACTGTAACATCCCGAAATGGCAAGCCCAGGTCTTCTTGAAATGCCATTTTTATTAATTGTGTATCAATATCATCTGATTGCCAATGCATAGACTACCTAAGTAACTGTAATGGCACTTTAAATTCTTGAAAATAATAATCTTTCGTTTTTTGATATGGGTTTATCAAATCTTCTGGATTATCGCTGGGTGACGACGGCGCATGATGTAAATAACGTCCAAAAATACGCATGCAATCTGTCATATATTGTTTGGTATGTAAAATATGATTATGCCAAAATTCATCTATTTCGCGGGTTGGAACCAAATGTTCCGTCATATGAATTTTTTGCAATAGCATAAAGTTTTTATATAAACGACAGCAATGTTCTGCATCTGATAGAGCCCATCGAGGCAAAGGATAACTAGCAGAACACAT
>JABDBK010000002.1:0-83493 GCA_013288655.1 Gammaproteobacteria bacterium
AATATTCAAAGGCTCTGTGGTTGCTGTTGTCAAATGTGGTGTTTGATATTTAGTTTGCACGATCTACCGCCCCCTTTTCTGCTATGCTTGTTAAATGCGAAAGCAATGTTGTTGCATCAGTCTCACCGATTAACTGTTCTGTGATCAGCTCTTCGCCTGCCGCATCAAAAAATACAAATGTTGGCGGTGCAATCACATGAAATCGCTTCATCATCGTTTGATCAAAAGCATTATTCACAGTGACATCAGCACGCAGCACCATGAATTTCGCTAAAATATGTTGCACATCTGGACGATTAAGCACGTAACGCTCCATTCTAATACAGGACTCACACCAATCTGCATAAAAATCAATGAGAACTGGTTTTTTCTGCTCTTTTGCGATTAATAATAAATCATTAAGTTGTTTAGTATTTGTCAACGTTACGATTTGTATTTTAACCTGACTTTCTGCATTAAAGCGCTTTAATATTCCATTTTCCCATGGATTTAAAGGATCGGAGTTTCCAAACACTGCGCCTATCATTAAGATAATGGCATAAATAAATATTACAATGCCTATGCTTTTTCTTAATAAAAATTTATCGGGTCTATTTCGAGAAAAAGCCCCAGCAAAAATAGAAAAACCTATCAACCATAACGACCACAGAAATAAAGTCAAAGGACCTGGCAGCACTCGCGATATCATCCAAATCGCAAATGCCAACATCACCCAACCCATCACTCGCTCTAGCGTGATCATCCAGGGGCCCGCTTTAGGTAATAATTTGCCCGCAGAAACGCCTATCAACAATAAAGGAACTCCCATTCCTATACCCAAAGTAAATAACGCTAATGCACCTAACAAACTATCGCCTGTTTGAGCAATATAAGCTAGCACACCCACTAACGGCGGCGTGATACAAGGCGATGCGATCAAACTGGATATACTTCCCATAAAAAAAACGCCTACATAAGTACCGCCTTTTTGACGATTACTCCAATTTGTCAGACCTTTTTGCAGGCCAGACGGAAGACGCAACTGATAAACATCAAATAAAGACAAGGCCAATAACACAAAAATCGCGCTAAAAATGATGATAACCCATGGTCTTTGAAATTCTGTTTGTATATGGCTGCCTATCATAGCCACAATGACGCCAGCCATAGCATAAGTCACTGCCATACCTAAGACATAAACAAGAGACAGTGAAAATGCTTTGCCTGTAGTTAGCTTTTTTTTACGATGGCCCATGATAATACCTGACAAAATAGGAATCATAGGTAAGATACAAGGCGTAAAGGCCAACAACAAACCCAAACCCAAAAAACTCGCTATCACAATAAAAATATTCTTACCAATCAGAATATTTTTTATATTTTCCTGTTCCGATGGAATATGCGCATGCACCGATGGCATCCCGGAAACATAAGGCGTGATATCAGAAGGAGGATGAAGTCCTGTCAAATTCACCACCAAGGATTTTGTAATGGGACTATAACAAAATCCTTTAGAAGAACATCCCTGGTATCGAATCACCAAATCCAGGACACCTTGTTTTCGCAGCGTATAAGGCACGACAACATTAATGGAATCTGAATAAATTTGATAGCGGCCTCGAATGCTGTCTTTTTTATCTATGCCTCTCGGTAATACGATAGCTCCAAGACTTACTTGATTCCCAGGTCCTTTTGCTATATGGATTTTATCGCGATAAAGATAATATCCAGGCACTATTTTCCATTGCAAAAGCAGTTGGTTTTTTTTATCCAGGCTCGCTTTGAAAACAAAAGCCTGACTGGCTTCCAATGGCCGGAGTGATTCATCCGCAAAACTGGATGAAAAAAAAAGTGCTAACAAAATAGCTATGACTATGCGCAAAATATCACCTCTATATTCTTATGTGATAATCATTCTATCTTGAGTACCAACAGACTGCCAGGAAACTGGTTATATTGTGCGATGATTAATCATACATGAGCTGATCCAACACCGTCACTTCCCCACGCGGTGTAGACTGTGTTAACTCATGCAACACATCCGTCATGCATAATACTCGCAATGCATTGGGAGTAATTTCATCAAAAATAACTTTTACGCCCAAAATAGAACCTGAGACTTCTTCAAAGGTAGCGCCAATACCATACCCCAAACACAGCGATGATAATTGATCAGCACGACGGCATATAGCAGGCAACAGACCTGTAGGTGAAAAAACTTCTTCCACTGTCATAGGCCTGCCATTTAAACTAAAGCGCGCACCCATCGTTTTTGCTATTTTTGCCATCAAATCTGATATTTCCATTTTTTTATACCTCTATTTTTTCCACCATGGCTGTGCAATTTTTCTCGGGCCTGCCACAAACGATCGCACCCATCGTAAAAAAACTGTAACACTAAATCCATAACGTTCTAATGACGCAAAAAATGCAGTTGCAAGCACCGCCAATACAAAAGTCCAAAGACGTATGTGAAATAACAAAAAAAGCAAAGGAAAACATGCTCTAAAATCGACGAAAAAAAATTTTACACTTCTTGCGGTATCACGCCAATGTGCCATAAGATATCCTCAATGAATGACTTTTATTATACACACTGAGACTTATATTTCACTAGCACATAGAACTTGAATACTCGATAATAGTCATACTATGATTGAAACGGATTCAGGAATGGCAACCAAATTTACATCTATTATACTCTTATCGCTTATGCTTTGTGCATGTGCAACACCGCCGCCGCACGACCCACCAGACAATGCTAGCAGCGCGCTTGCTGAAGCTTCTTATGCTGTCAGTCGATCCATTTCTAATCTCACAGAAGTGGCACAAGCCGCTCATCCTATGCCAGAAATGCCAGTTTCGCCAAGTCCTGCAAGCTATGGCATGTCAGGCTTAACCTCTGTCGATTGGTCAGGTCCTGTTGAACCCCTCGTCAGACAAATTGCAAAGTCAGTCAATTATCGCATCCGCGTACTTGGCAGAGCGCCAGCTATTCCTGTGATGGTCAGTGTATACGATAAAAACATGATGGTAGCCGATATTTTACGCGATGTAGGTTATCAATGCGGCCGACGCGCAGCCGTCGTGGTTTATCCCGATAGCCGAGTGATAGAATTACGCTATGCTAAAAACTAGGACGCTTATTATCATGCTTTGTCTGATGAGCTTGCTCACAGGCTGTTTTAGCAAAAAAAAACAAGAAATAGATCCTACAAATTTACAACACCTTGAAGACCTGCGTACAGAAGCCGATCCCACATCTGAACCCTTATTCAATACGACGCAAATACGCACAAAAGCTTTAAAAGATACTGCGATGAGCCTTGGTGCCCAAGGCGGGCTTGCCACTGCTTCACAAAAAATCAATCAACGCCTGGAAAAAGATAAATGGTATCTGGAAACCATTTATAATTTTAATGGCATGATGTTAAGTCATGGCGTATTACCTCCCGTATTAGCTGAAGGCGATAATAGTTTAAATTTAGACGATCCAACGACTATTCGAATTTCAGATAAAACATACAAAATTATTGCTCAAGCGCGTTTTGCAACCACGCCGCCGAATTGGCGTGAATATCTTTGGATGAGCTATAACAAACCCGACATACCGCATAAATTTCTCATGCCTAGAAATGATGAAGAAAGTCGTGTATGGAAAAAAGCCATCAATCTAGGTTGGGAAAAAGGAACACAACAAGCGGCTAGCATTTTTCAACAAAATCTGGCGCGTTTAAAACGTGATTACAATGGCATGATTCTTTATCGTAAACTCTTACAACAACATATGGTCAGCGCACCTTATGTGTCAAAAACTGAATTAGGTGTCACAGGGGATGGCTCAGATATGCGTATCAACGATCAAGTCTTACGTATCACTGAATTGCCAAAATTACAAACCAATAGTGAAAACTGGAAAGCCATTGTGGTGAGACAACATGACAACTGATTTTATTTTTCCACAAGAACCGATACGACTATCCATGGATTCAGTCAATGAAATTTTAATGCATTGCGTCAATAATGGTGCATCTGATATCACTTTTCAAACCGATGAATCCATTTTTGCTGAAATTTATGGCCGCTTAAAAAAAGTCACGCGCCGCCGCTTGTCCAATACTGAACTGGGTGAAATTATTAATTCCATGTATGGACCTAACGGTACCGCGCAACTTATGTCCGGCAAAGACGTCGATACCCATTACGAAATTCGTCCTAACCGCACGGATCGCTATCGTTTTCGTATCAATGCTACCGCTTGCCTGGTCGAAGGCCATGATGGCATACAAATCACGGCAAGAACAATTCCTAGTGATCCACCCACCTTGCAAAGCATGAATTTACCACAACAAATCGTGGATGCTATCGCACCTGAACAAGGTGTAGTCTATGTCACGGGTGCTACAGGTTCCGGTAAAAGTACTTTATTGGCAGCGATCATTCGTCATATCGCTGAAAATCCTGAAAGTCATCGCAAAATTTTGACCTATGAATCGCCTATTGAATTTGTGTATGACAATATCGAAACCATCTCTGCTATAGTCAGTCAATCCGAAATTCCAAGACATCTACCTAGCTTTGCTGCTGGTGTACGTAATGCCTTACGTCGAAAACCCCGACTCATACTCGTCGGCGAATCACGTGATGTTGAAACCATTAGCGCCACCATGGAAGCTGCCATGACTGGTCATCCGGTTTATACAACCTTGCATAGCAGTAATGTGTCTGAAACTGTGAGACGTCTCGTAACTACCTATCCTGCAGAAGAACGCGCTGGACGTACTATCGATTTAATTGAAACTATGCGGTTGATTATTTCACAACGTTTAGCGCCTACCGTCGATGGTAAACGCGTAGCTTTGCGTGAATACCTCGTATTTGATGAAAAGATCCGCGATGCATTGCTAGACACTGACCCAAACAACATCACGGCCATGGTCAGAAAAATGGTACGCGAACAAGGCCGCACCATGGCTTCCGATGCTAAAGAAAAATTCGATGCAGGATTGATATCGGAGCGTGTGTATGGCGTGATTGCGGAGCAGGAAAAAAGAGAAGATAAAGAAATAAGACATTAATCAACAACATGAATCTATCTATTTACACCGGCGGTGGTCCCGGAGGAGGTTTTATTGCCATGCCGCCGCCTTCTTCTCCTTTTTTGCCTTTAGCAAGAGTCTGTGCCATTCCAGTAGCAGCTTCCGCTGTTCCCTTGCCAGCTTGTGCCAGACCACCTGCCGCACCTTCGACGGCTTGTTTCATCGCCTGGGCCGCCTGGCCTTCACCATATTGCATAGCTTGACCGCCAATATAGGTCAGAATGCGTTCTGGAATATGATGGATAAGCGTAAATACTTGATTGATAGAGGTAAAAATAATAGATGCAAAAATGGCAATAAAGATAATTTGTTCCACCAAGCCAGGCGAAAGCGTCATCACATCATACAGCACATACTGAAAGCCCATACAAATGAATTTAATTACGACATTTGCTAACATGGCAGCTATAAGCAAACCAAATACCATCAAGCTAGGCCGTAAAAATAAATTAAAAATAATCATCACTGAAGGTTCTGCACGACCAAAGACTTCGCTTTGTCCACCTGGACTTATAATACCAAGTGCTATAATGGGCGCTGCAATCATGGCTTCAATAACGGCAATAAACCAACCTATGACCGAGGCCGTAAAGACAACATAAGGTATCATAGGTATATACATACCTAATAAAGCACCCATGGTCATGAGCGCACCCAAAAGTAAATACAAAGCAGGATACAAAATACTCGTTAATGCTTTAAATACCTCTAATGGGACTGTAATATTACCCACACCCAATACTACCGCTTCACTGATCGAGAGAGTAGCAGCTGCTAAAACACCTATAATTATAAGCAATACATAAAACACTTGCGCAATAATCAATAAATTTTGTCCAAAAGTCGCGATCAGCAAAAGAGGCGAATTACGATGAACACCTGGGTTAAGTGCTGCGGCTCCTTGCAACATCTGCATAAAATCGTCAACCAAGGTGCCATTAACGCTATTAAGTGGGCCACTAAACATTGATGCACTGCTCGGCAAGGAAGAACCTGTACTTGAGCCCCCTCCTCCTGATGAGCCGCCACCGCTACTGCCACCACCACTACTGCCGCCGCCACCAGTCACCGCGGCTATGTCTTGTAAAAATTGACCTGCTGCCGTGTAATTACTGCGATATGTATTCTGCATCACCTCGTCTTGCGGCGTAGATACAGAAAACGGCATCATATTTTTTGATAGGGAGTTTGCTACTAAACCTACTACTTTATAAAAATACGTACCTGCTGTGATCCAACCATAACCTTTGGCCTGATCTGGATCAAACTTCTTGTTATCGTTAAGAGGATTATTACCTGGTTCCCCAGCAATATCGTTAGCTACTTTCAAAAGTGCGTTTGTATACTGATTTGACGTACTTGTTATAAAATCCACAACGCTAAGTTGACCCGGGGAGAGACTTGAGAAATCGACTGGAGGAGTAGTCCCTCCTGCCAAAATAGGCAAAATCGCCCAACGCTCAGCCCATGCTAATTCAGAATTCGAGCCAATACTCATGCCGTTAGATACTTGACCCGCAGTCTGATAAGGTTTGGGAAACGTTCGAATAGCTGAAGGCGGCGTCTCCGGCAAACAATAGGTGGGAGAAGGGGGAGGTGGTGCTTGTGCCGGCGGCACACAACAAGTCGCGTTCTCTTCTTTTATCGATAGATTATTCTTTCCACAATATCCTTCAATCCAGCCCGTGGCCTTAGGGGTACGATGATCACCCATTTGATTAGCTGTATAATAAAAAACAAGATACTGACTATCTGCCAACTTAAACTTTTCTGCGAAATTTCTTAATGTAGGTAATATCGTATTGGCTAGAACCTCATTTTGTGCCTGACAAAGCTTACACGCTCCTGCGTCTGGTTGGTTGGCACACTGGGTCGATACGCTGCATTTTGTCAATACTCCACAAACACCGTTAAGGCCTATTTGATAGGTTGTGCTATTATAATCAAAGTTATTAGGAACATGTTGATCAGGAGGAATAGGAGGATGAAAATTTATTTCGCTATCCGCCGGTACAACAGGACCCATTAGAGATGTTTGTTCACACACAAGACTTGAAAAAAGGGTTTGCATTTGCGTACTCACGCCAATCATCGAGTTCGTCGTACCTGCTACAGACTGATCGGATGGGGTCCCAAATACCGTAGAAGCGACAGCAGAGGTCACAGCAGCACTCCATAAAGTATCTGCCGCTCCGATACCCTGTACGATGATCCACATAATCACAACTTGTATCATGGAATAGCCGCTGGCCGCGGGAAAAAGACTTGCGACACCTGCAACCATGCGTATAGGTACCCACAAGCCGCTCCATTTTTTACCTAAAAACTCACCCTCATGTGCCGTCATCATGAGTCCCACTACCGTGGTATAAATCACGATGATAGCGCCTACCGTCAATGCAATCGTGTTTATCGTCAAAAAAAGCGCTGTCATGAAATTACTGGACTCGCCTGGCAAAACACTCCCTACAGCACCAAAAATTTGGCTGAGAAAAAACATTGATTGATCATTAGCAGGGATAGTAAAAAGATTAGCAGGCATTAAGTCGCATCCTTATCTACCATAGGACGACCATTCCACCACTCAGCAAACGTGCAACCTAATTTGCGATGCTTGATTTGAAAATGCCAAAAATGAAAACGAAAAGCGTAAGAAAGTAAAATAGCAACACATGCCATGGCCAGCACAAACCCAGAAAATTTTCCATAGCCTATAAGAAAAATGAATGCTGCCACAAAAGTGATCGCTGCAATGATCACAAAAAAAATAGCATAAAATAAATACGTTTCTGAAACCTGTTTAACATCTTCATCTGTGACATTAAATCGTTGCATGGCTTCATCAAAAGTTTCGGTACGTTCTGGTTTTGCGGTTGTGCTGATATCTTTTAGATTGCCCCAGATGATTCTATTGTAAGTTTTAAGCTCATTATAACCCAGCCAGCCTGCTGGATTAAAAAAAGTCTTGCGTGTGATTTTGAATGCATCTTTGATAGCCATAAGAACATCCAGATAAATTCGTTTTACCTTACCATTCGTTTATCGAAAAAACAACCGCCGCTCGCTCTTGCTCTGGAAGTTTTCTCAAGTATACTTAAGCGAGAGGTGTATATGCCAAATTTAGACCTGCCATCTTCACATGCTTTTTGGAAACAATACGATGACCCTATGATTTATCGGGTCATTGCATTTATGGAAAGTGTCGAAAATTGGTCAATGGACGGCAATCCTGAGCTTGAAGCAGCCATACATGAACTAGGCAATCAACTCGAACAGCTCGCCCGTTTCGAGTTAAGCAAAGAAGAGTCTTTTATTTCTCTTTGTGCCCATATCAAAACTTCACGCATTTTACGTCTATTACAAGCCATTGACACTATCGATCCTGGTTCTGCTTCCAAAGTTTTAATGTTTGCGGAAGAAAATAATACGCCTGAAAATCTCGTTGCTGGGCTTTTTTTACGCCGTAACATTGTATTCGAACGTTTACGACTTTTAGCTCGTGTATTCTCACCTCAACGTGTTGAGTTGGTCATGAAAGCCATGGAGCAAGAAAATGTATAAAACGATTGCAATCATGCTATTAACTGCCTTAACTTCCGTCGCTTTAGCACAAGAATTTTCTTTTAATAAACCACCGGTGAGTACTAATCCATCATCCTCGTCTTCCAGCATGACTCCGGCAAGAGAACCCACACTTTCTTCCACCGATTTTGCTAATAGCTCCGTCAATGCCTATCAAGAACAACAAGCAAAAGTTTCTGCATTAGCAGCGCAACAACTTAAAGACACTCAAATGAACAGGGCTGCCAGCATACCCAAACCGGCACCAGGAACCATGCAAAAACCTGCTGCAACGATAGAACCGCCTAAATCTATCATCAATCAAGAACATCCTGCTATCAATGCAAACCCTTTACCTGCAGCAGCAACGCCGCCAGCAACCCAACCTTACACAGGTTTTCAAAACCCGAGTACCAGCACCCCTAATCGACCCGCACCTAACAATAATCAAAATTCCAGTGGATGGGGATCAAGCATCAAATATTAATATCTTGAAGGAATGTTTATGATAAAAGCTCAAATAAAATATGTTCTCCTGATCACCGCTATCGTAAGCATAGGCTGCCTGGCTGTATCCTACGCAGATTCTTTTACAGATGCGGCGGCTGGCAATAACAATCCGTCTGGCGGCAGTGCCTCAGCTTCGGGACAAGCCAATACTCAAGCTTATGATCTATTAACTGAAGCCCAAGCGACTGCGCAATCTAGCAATAGCACTGCCGATGATACCAGGAAAAACAGCCCTTCGGATTATCCGCATCAAATCGCAGATAATGCCTATGCATTTTTAAAAGCATTTAATTATTATTCCCTTAATTGGCTACAAATTTATTCCACGCCAAGCTCCAATGATTTAGATAGTCTATTCGGCAGCTACATCACCTCTGCCCACAAAACTTTCAAAAATCAATTGGCTTTACTCACAGGCGGTTCACTCATCGTGGAAGGCAAAAATAATGACACAACGGTTTCGGTTCCTTCTCTTTATGCACTCGATAAACAGACACTTTCCATTTATGCGACCAGCATCCCTTCCCCTGATACCAATTATGCAACCTTAGTCAAACAAAATGCAAAAGATACACCCGTTCCTCAAGACATCAAACTCAATGCTCAATATTTTGTAAAAAATGCTTCGGGTATCAATCTTTATCACATTGCACCATCTTCTCTACAGGCTGGCACAAATGCTCTGGCCGTAAGAAAATACACCACGTTTTACAATGCACTTAATGCTATTGCAAGTTATAACGCTTATATTTTAAACGGACATCTCGCCGACCTGCAAAACAACTTCAAATTAAGCCAAACACAAATGGAATTACAAAATTATGCTACCGACAATAAATGGTTAACTCATGTCAATAACGAACAATCCATTGGTGTCATTTTGCGTCAATTATTATTGTTTAATTCACAAATGTACGTTCTTATGACAGAGTCTTTAGCAACTCAAAAACAACTATTGGCTTCAGCAGCCATGACTAACGCGCTCATTATTGCTAATAGTGGATTTTATGAAAAAACCTTGCTTGACGCGACTAAAAAATAAGCGGTCACTCCACGTTTTGTACTTGTTCGCGCATCTGTTCAATAAGCACCTTTAATTCAACAGATGCACGAGTCGTATCTACATCCGTCGATTTTGCACCCAGGGTATTTGCTTCGCGATTCAATTCCTGCATTAAAAAATCTAATCTTCGTCCAACGACACCACCATGTTTTAAAATGCGTCTGATTTCAGAAATATGCGTATCGATGCGCTCCAACTCTTCTGAGACATCAATTTTTTGGGAAAAAATTAAGATTTCTGACTCAAGCCTGCCAGCATCTAATTCGATTTTGACTTCACTAAAACGTGCGACTAAACGCTCCCGTTGCAATTTCAAAATATCAGGCATATGTTGGCGCACTTTTGCAACTTCTGCTTTCATACTGTCTAATCGTTGCAAAAATAGTTGTTTTAATTCTGTTCCTTCACGTTCGCGCGCTGAAACTAAATCTTGCAAAGTTTTTTCGAGCAACTTAATCACTGCATCTTCAATGAGTTCAAAATCCACTTCTGCCATTTGCAAAATCCCAGGCCAGCGTAGAATCTCCATGGTCTGGACCGGCGCAACTTTAACCAGGGCATTTTGATTCAATAATTCGGCAACGGTTTCATTGGCCTTACACAGTTGCTCTGCAAGATGATGATTGATAGTAATTTCCGAACCTGAAACATCGCCAGGTTGATAGCGCAAATGACATTCAATTTTACCCCGTTTTATAAAACGTCTCAGACATTCTCGCATCGGCACTTCTAATTCATGCAAATTATCTGGCAAACGAACCATAAGCTCTAGATAGCGATGATTAATAGAACGTAATTCACATATGGCTGTACCCCAGGAGCCTTCTGCTTGTCCTCTTGCGAATGCTGTCATGCTTTGAATCATAAAATTATTCCTGACTGAAGTTATATGCATATTATCATATTGATTTTTAGCGTCTATAATGTCAGCCTTTATAACTACTCAAAAAGGGTTACCATGCGTCCTAGCCAAAGAGAAAATAATCAATTGCGCGATATTCGTCTGACTCGGAACTACACAAAACATGCAGAAGGTTCTGTATTAGTTGAATTTGGCGAAACTAAAGTCATTTGCACTGCCACATGGACACCTGGTGTACCTTATTTTCTTAAAGACTCTGGCAAAGGATGGGTCACAGCGGAATACGGTATGCTGCCTCGTTCTACGCATGAACGTATACAACGCGAAGCTGCCAAGGGTAAGCAAGCGGGAAGGACGCAAGAAATTCAACGCTTGATTGCACGCTCTTTACGGGCTGCTATGGATTTGAATGCCTTAGGCGAAAATACTATCATTGTTGATTGCGATGTCATACAAGCTGATGGAGGAACACGTACAGCATCTATTACAGGCGGATGCCTCGCACTTTATGATGCGATTCAACAGATTAAACAAAAAGCCAAAATAAAAGCGGACCCATTCAAACAATTTATTGCATCTGTATCGGTCGGCATATGTAAGGGTACGGCTGTATTAGATTTGGATTATGCCGAAGATTCTTCTGCGGATACCGATATGAATGTCGTCATGACAGAGCATGGCGGCTTTATCGAAATTCAAGGTACGGCAGAAAAGGATACTTTTCAGCAAGTTGATCTTGATCAATTATTGATATTAGCAAAAAGTGGGATTCAAATTTTGATTGAAAAGCAGCGAGCAGCGTTGAAGGCATGATTTTTGTCATACTTCGTCATCCCGCGCTAAAAACATGCGCGGGATGACGAAAATTAATCACGGCTTCTTCAATGGATTGATATTAACTTCATCGTGAGAGGCTTCTTCTTTGGGAGTAGAAACACTTCCACGACTAAAAATACCAAAATTAGACAAGCCTTGCTTCTGCCGCTGATTGTACTGCGCAATGGTCTCATGGATAGCTTTGACGGCCATTTCATCATCAAACATTAATATTTTCCTAAAAGGCGCACTCATTCGGTTTGACCTCCAAGCTCAACTCGAAACTGAATATTTTTTTTCTCTGACTCTGTTCCTGAATTAATAAATTCTATTTTTTGAACTGTCTTTTTCAAGCTTGCTTCTAGAGCTGATTTGACAGTATCTTTTACACCGTCTGGAATAGGATAAGCATAAGGTACATGTAAATAAAATAAAACAAACTGATCCTCTTGAGATAACAATTTCATCACAATATGATGCTCACCAGAGGTCACTCCATACTTATCATCGTGATAAGCAACAAATTTACCTTCGAGCAAAAGTTTTCCTAATTGCTCATCAGGCATCTTAATATGAATGATAGCACCCATTTTTTCTCCGACACACTTACATAACACTATTATATGAAATTTAACTTAAAATACCCTTAAGACATCTCAGTATCATAATGAACAAGCAAGGGTGCATGATCGGAAAAACGTTGGTCCTTGTATATACTAACTGATTTTATTTTTTCTTTTAACCCTGAAGTGACAACTTGATAATCAATACGCCATCCTACATTTTTTGCCCAAGCCTGGCCTCGACTTGACCACCAAGTATATTGGTCTGCTTCTTTATTGATTTCACGAAAAGCATCCACAAATCCAAGTGTACCAAATAATTCATCCATCCACGCACGTTCTTCTGGCAAAAAGCCCGAATGCTTTTGATTGCCGCGCCAATTTTTTAAATCAATTTTTTGATGAGCAATATTCCAATCGCCGCAAATGATATAATCATGCGGCTGCAAAATTATTTGTTTTAAATATTCTGCATAACGTTTTAGAAAATCAAATTTAATGGTTTGTCTATGTTCGCCACTCGTTCCTGAGGGTAAATAAACTGAGGCAATTCGGATTTTTCCAAAATCGGCTTCAATATAACGACCTTCCTGATCTGCTTCAAGCCATCCTAAACCCGTTTTAACATATGTTGGTTTTTGTTTTGAATAAATGCCTACACCACTATAACCCTTTTTTTCAGCGCAATGAAAATAAGCATAATATCCTTCTGGCTGAAAAATGGATTTCATTAAATCAGCATGTTGTGCTTTCAATTCTTGCAAACAAACCACATCAGCATTTTGCTTTAACATCCATTCAAAAAATCCTTTTTTAGCTGCAGCACGAATCCCGTTAAGATTAATGGAAATGACATTAACCATATCAATGAGACCCTAATAATTTTTGCAAAAATTTACCTGCTTTTTCGGGTATTTTCCCTTTTTCAATCCTTTCTTGTAGTTGTGTTTTAACTTTTTCTATCTGTTGTTTTGCTATCTGCTTGGTAAGCATATCAGCATCTAAGCCAATTTGCGGTGTTTTTAAACTACCCGCAAGCCGAATAGGAATAGCTAATCCATTTTGATTCAACGATGTTCGTAAATGATAATCTATAGTTTGATTCACCAGATCCATAGTACCTTGACCTTTTGTAGCAAAATCAGTGGAACTCATCACCAAATCATGATTGCTTACAACACCTCCATGAATCACAAAGCTGCCTTTTAATTCATTAAAATTTGTTTGATGGGTATTGCTAATTGCATTGTCTTTTTTTGTTAATCGAGCCCTGGCACTAGAAATCAGATAATTAATATCAATCCCCTGCAAAACACCCTTATCAAAACTAAAATGCCCTTGACCATTCAAATTTTTCAACATGGCCTGTTTACCATCCCCTAAAGTGGTAACTTTCATATCTATATTACCATAACCTGCCAATGTTAATTTTTGATCATGTGATAAATCTTGCATCAATGCTGCTACATTAAAGTGATTCAGGTTTGCTGTGATTGCAATCTGAGGCATGGCAGTATGTAAATCGATATGAATATCACCATCCCATTTTCCTTGATAAAAAGATGCGCTAATTGGCTTTAATGATAGAACACCTTGTTGATAACGCATAGGAACCGTTACATTTGTCACTTTCACATGATTTGCAACAAGTTCATGGATAACAAATTTACCTTCACCTGTTTGTTTGGCCATGTCTGCCATCACATCACCTGTAAAGGTGGCATTAATAGATTGTTTGTTTTGTTCATCTGTCCACGTCACTTCAGAATTACTGATATTTAATCCTAATATAGCAACCATAAGCAAAGAGGGTTTAGCGTGCACTTCTGAAGGTGAAGCACTTGATGTTTTCGTATTTTTTTCTTGAAAATTCCAATTCACTTTTCCTTGACTGTTTTTTATTAAATGTAACTTCAGTCCATTCAGTTTGATACCATTGGATTCGATTTTTTTATGCAACAATGGCATTAATTTAATACTGACTGTCAGGTCCTTAACTTCAGCAAAAATACCTTGATCGAATCCCTCTGGGTTTTTGAGTACAATATGGCCCGTTTTCACTCCAATAGCGGGAAAGATAGTCCATGATAAATCACTATCGATGATAAGTTGCCGACCTGTATAGTGTTTTATTTTTTCAGCAAGCAATGGTTTGAATCGATTCGGATTAACAAATGTGGCTAGAGAAATAACCAAAAAAATGGCTAATAACAGTACCATCCCGACTAATATTCCAATCCATTTAATTGTCTTTTTCATAATGCACCTGCATGAATTCTAAGCGGGTGATGGGAATCGAACCCACGCTAAGAGCTTGGGAAGCTCCCGTTCTACCATTGAACTACACCCGCACGGGGTGAGATATAAATGCGGGCAAAAACAAAGCTTTGCCCGCGTGCACATTAACATTTACTATAATTAACTTCAACTGTATCAAATGCCTTTTTCACTGCGCTCACATCATAACCATAATCATTCGTTGCTTTTAAAACACCGCAAGCCGCTTCATTCCAGGTGGTATTGGGTGTCCAATAATGTTGCGCTTGAACCATGATATCAAATGCTTTTTTCGTATCCCAACCCGCTGATACTCCGACGAGATAGAACACTCGATTGAAAACACCGCTACTATAGTGAACATCCAAACTGGAAGTATATTGACTCGCTTTGTCAATGGAGCACCAATTACCAGGCTTTCTACCGCCGCAATCTTTGCTTGGCTGATCCATGTAACGTAACGCACCATCTGTTTTGAAAATTTCAGGGCCAATTTGCCAACTGTTTATACCTGTGCTGTAAAATTCTGCTGCCTGGGCTGCCATATCTGAGAAAGCTTCATTCAAGCCGCCTGATTGCGCATAATACGCTAAACCAGAATGCTGCTCAGTAAAGCCGTGACTGACTTCATGCGCACCTACGCCGAGTGAAACGAGTGGATAAAACATAGAACCACCGTCACCAAATGTCATTTGGGTTCCATCCCAATAAGCATTTTCCATGTTTTCATGCACGCGCATGTTCAACATCATGGGCTTACCACTGGAATCAACGAGTGCTGGCACATTATACCATTTCATGTACATATCCTGGATCACTCGACCCGCATAGAGAGCATCATTACCGGGTGAAAACGCACCATTTACATTATCAAAATCAGCACTCCACCAAATATTATCATGCTTAGGGTCTGTTGCTGAACATGGGTAAGTGGAAACTTGATCATGCTTACGTCTATCTTTTACTGTCACATCAGCATTTTTTAGCGAACAAACTTGCTTATTTACATCTCTATCTATATTCAACTTTGGTAAATTGCCAGACAAACCATCAAAAATTTGTTTACCCATTTTTGAATTGCCGCCGAAACCACCGCCTAATGCATCGCTTACGGTTTGAATATTGTCCCATTGCTGATAAACATCAAAAGTTGCTGCATCCATAATATAAGTGGGTTTAGCAGGCAAGCCATGATCAGGATGAACGACAAAATCAGCTAAATACGCCCAATGTGCTTTATTTTCTGCATCAACATACACTATTAAATGAGCACTTCCTTTTTCAATAACAGAAAATGCTTTATGGGTTTTTTTATAATTTGTTATAACATGATCTAACACTGTATCGTGATCCAGCAATGGCTTTGGGCCTAAATCTTTATTCAAATCCTGGTACACCATTCCATTCATACTTGAATGTTGATTTGCAATCATAGCACGCATGCTGGTAGTATTTCCCCCTTTAGGAATATGTACAACGACATCACCGCCCCATACTGGAACACCTGCATAGGTTTGCTTTAAACGAACATGGGTTGTTTTATTAAAATCGGTTGAACGACTGACTTGACTCAACTGACTTGCGTTGGGTGTTAAACTTGTTGCAAATACATTTAATAGTGAAACAGGCTGGTGCTTTAAATCAACGGGTGTTGCAGCAAACGCTCCGGTCATGCAAGCTGATGCGATGATGCCTAATATAAATAAATTAGTTTTTTTCATGACTTCTCTCTCCTTGTGAATTTGTCCTAATACGGATAAATTATTGCATTATATTTTTATAAATTACAATGAGATTATGATGTGAGACAAGCATGTTTAAAATTATCTTCTATACACCAGAAAGTCACCTTGAAATAGTAAAAAATGCAATGTTTGCAGCAGGTGCTGGCAAGATTGGAAATTATAGCCATTGCGCCTGGCAAACTTTAGGCGAAGGACAATTTCTACCGCTGACAGACAGTCATGCCTATATAGGCGAGCAAGGAAAATTGGAAAAAGTCCAAGAATACAAAGTTGAAATGATATCTGATCCGACTCATATACAACAGGTCATTGAAGCATTAAAATCGACGCACCCTTATGAACAACCCGCTTATTTTGTTTTACGCATGGAAAATATCTAATGCAGACTTTTTTATTTTATGATCTTGAAACCACTGGATTAAGCAAAGCTTTTGATCAAGTTTTGCAATTTGCAGCGATTCGCACTGACAAAAATTTACATGAAATAGAACGTTATGAATTAAAAGTTAAACTTAATCCTGATGTGATACCCTCACCGCACGCTCTTATCACGCATCATATAGGCATCCATGATGCTGCATCAGGTATATCTGAGTACGATGCCATTCGACAAATTCATCGCTGGATGAATCAACCAGGAACGATCAGCCTTGGTTATAATACCTTAGGTTTTGACGATGAATTTCTACGATTTTCATTTTTTAGAAATTTATTGCCGCCTTACACGCACCAATATGCGAATAACTGTGGCCGCATGGATTTATATCCTATGACCATCATGTATTATTTATTTAAAAATCATTTGATCCGGTGGCCGACTATTGAAGATAAAATTTCCCTCAAGCTTGAATTACTCAATCATGCAAATGCCTTAGCCGCAGGACGTGCGCATGATGCCATGGTCGATGTGGAAGCAACATTGCAACTCGCCAAGTATTTTCACAAAGAGAACGAAATGTGGAACTATCTTGCGGGTCATTTTAATAAAACGATAGATAATCAACGCGCCGAGCTTTTACAAAAAAACATGGCTTTGTTATTCGAAGGATTTTTGGGTGCCGAAAACAAATACCATTGTCCCGTATTATTCATAGGACAGCATAGGCATTATAAAAATCAAAGCTTGTGGCTGCGCTTAGATATGGAATCTTTGCCAGAAACGACTCAAGAAACACTCACTGAAACTACACGTATGCTGAATAAAAAACCCGGTGAGCCAGGATTTGTGCTGCCGATGAAAGAAAGATTCTTACAACATCTTACATCCGAGCGCTTAAAACTTGCAGAATATAATCATAAGTGGTTAGAAAAAAATCCTGGGGTTTTACATGCTATCACAGAACATTATCTCGAATATAAACATCCTGTCTATCCCAATACAGATGTGGACGCTAGCTTGTATTTAACAGGCTTCAAGAACCCAGTCGAAGAACGTTTTTGCCAAAATTTTCATGCAGCAAATCCAAAAGAAAAGGCTAACATGGTAGAAAAAATACAAAATCCTGCCATAAGAACACAAGCCATACGCATACTAGGCAGGCATTTTCCAGAGGTTCTTACGTCAAAACAAGCTGAAGAATTTAATCTTTATATGGCTAAAATCCATCCGGAAGAAGAAGATGCCATGATAGATTTTCAAAATAAAAAGCGTTTAACACCGCAAACAGCACTGCAACAAATTGATGAGATACGAAAAAGCAAAATCTTGAGTGAAGAGCAGCAGGGATTATTGACAAATTTGGAGCATTACTTGAAACGATTCAAATCATAAATCAAGTTGTATCTTAATAGCTCGTTCTATTTCTAACATATTTTGTTCGGATATTTTTCCTATTTTTGTCTTTAGCCTTAGTTTACTAACAGTTGCCAATTGATCTGCCATTGCTTTACTGATTTTCCCATTCACTTCTATGTAAGCTTCGCATGGGAAACACTTAGCAGTATTACTCGTTGTAGGCACAACTTGCACTCGATTGAGCACTTTGTTAGCTGCATCATTACTAACGATGACTGCAGGTCTTACTTTTTGTATTTCTCCACCCACTGAAGGATTAAAGTCTATCCACCACACATCACCTCTCCGCATCATTCACATCTCCAATGACACCTTCACTCCAATCGTCTGCTTCCCGCTCTCTCTTCTCGTCCAAAGCCATTTCTTGATACGCCAATGTCAAATCTTGATGGATAACATGCGGTTTTACTAAGTTTTCAATAAATTGACTGATTTTGCCTTCGCCAATCGTGGCATAAAGACCTTCATACACTTTTTCATCAATACTAATAGTAAGTTTTTTATGCATAATCAATACCCTCAAATATACGTATTGTATACGTATCATTATGGTGCATCGAACCTATTTTGTCAACAGCAAAATTACTGTCTTATTCATAAAAATGCTATCTTATCAACAAATTCCAGAGGTTCTTACCCTAATGTGTTTATCGATTTAAAATACTTATCAATTTATAACAAAAACGCTATGATATCGCTTTAAAAATAAATGAGGATATAAATAATGTTCAGAACATTTACTAAAGAATGCTTACACAATACTTTCCGAGCGGCAAAAAGCGTAACACAAAATGCGGCCAAATCATCTTATGCTAGATCATTTTTTTCAAAGATCTCTGAAGAAGATCTAGAATATCTAAAAGGCTGCAGAAAAAGAATGCGTATTGGTGCTGAGCTGGGTGTTTATGGCTCTTTGCCAGTGTCAGCATTCCTAATTTCAGATGCATCTAAGTGCGGCGAGCTTAAAGAAGGTATTGCATTGACAACAGGCTTGGTTCTTGCTTACACAAGCTTATGCGCGTTCATAGGAGGTTTACCTTTAACTTTCGCGGTAACTATGCCAGCAGCATCGTTGCTTGTAATAACAAAGGCAATATTATTCCCAAACTCCAAGGCCAAAGAAGAAATAACTTCTGGAGAAGATGCGGAAACGCAACAAAAAAATTCCCCAGCAGGTCCTTAAAAAATTAGTAGGGTGGGCAGAGCGCAGTCTTATCATTACCCACAAAATTTTCGAGCGCTCAACCGCTGTCATGCCAGCATGCTTTTAGCTGGCATCCAGAGAGATAGGTTAGATTGTTGCAGGTTTTTATTCACTTATGTTGCACGACGCTGGCATGAAAAAAACGCGGCATCCACTCCTGGATGCCAGCTAAAAGCATGCTGGCATGACAGAAGTGAGATTTATAAAGTGTGTTGACACAACAGAAGTAGTCATTTGAAGATTTGTGGGTAATGCGAAGAGCGCAGTGTGCCCACCAACCTAACTACATTTTTAGGAACAGAAAGATTTTCATCAATAAATATGCTATCTTACTGATGAATTAAGGAATCAATCACAGGCTTCTCATGAAACATGTTGTTCGCGTACTGACCGTACTTTCTATTTATATCTTTTTAAATCACAGTTTTGCCGATACTAAAAAAGTCATGATACCTGAAACATCAGGCGTCATTCCTGTTATTGCCCCCGAAGAAAAACCCCGAGCAAGCCGCTTATGGAACCTACAAGATGCAGATATTTTGAGTATCATTAATGAAGTGTCTCGTGAAACCGGAAAAAACTTTATCGTTGACCCTAAAGTCAGCGGCAAAATTTCGCTAATTTCCAGTAAACCGATTAGACCCAGTGAAGTCTATCAACTTTTTTTATCGGTCCTGGAATTACTGGGTTATTCCGCTATTCCTAACGGCAATGTCATCAAAATTGTGCCCAACATGGAAAGTGCAGAAATAGCTGGCAAAGTTGCCTCCCGTCGATCTCCAGGCAAAGGCGATGAAGTCGTAGTTAGGGTTTTCCCTCTGGAAAATGTCAATGCAAGCCAACTCATTCCTATCATAAGGCCCTTACTACCTCAGTGGAGCAATGTCTCTGCATATACGCCAGGCAATGTGCTCATTATTTTAGGTAGAGCGGCTAATTTAAAGCGTATTGATGAAATCATTCGTGATGTTGACAGGGCATCCAATTCTGAAATCGATATTATTCCATTACGACAAACCTCTGCAGCGCAACTTGCGACCGTTATTACCAATTTGCAAAATGCTGCGCGTGCGAGCGGCGACACGCCATTGGTTTCTATCGCACCGGATGAACGCAGCAATAGCATCTTGGTCAGCGGGAATAAAGCAGCGCGCTTACGCACACGCTTTTTAATTTCACAACTCGATGTTCCAAGTGCAGGTGCGCAAGGAAATACACAAGTTATTTATTTACGCTATTTGCAAGCCAAGGATTTTGCGCCTATCTTAGGAAAAATAGCACAAAATATTATGAATAAAGATGGGAGCGGAGGAGGCAGCGCAGTCGTCAGCTATCCTGCTTCCGGGAACAACGGATCCTCCAGCAAAGTCACCGTAGATAACCAAACGAGTATTCAAGCTGAACCTAACACAAATGCGGTAGTGATCACAGCACCCCCGCGTATGATGACAGCCTTGACCTCTGTTATTTCAAAACTCGATATTCGTCCCGCACAAGTCTTGGTCGAAGGCATTATCGTTGAAATCGATCAAGATGATACCAAGAACCTGGGCATACAATGGGGATCTTTAGCAAGCGCGGGCCACGAAGCAAATCTCGTAGCCGGTGGATTTAATCCATTAGGACTCGGCTCAGTAGGTATTATTCCAGGCACGCAAATTCAAGCTATTTTAGGTATTTTACAACAAAAATCAGGCGTAGATATTTTATCCACGCCTTCTATTGTGGTACTTGATAACCAGAAAGCAACCTTGGCTGTAGGCCAACAAGTTACCGATCAAACCGGTTCTTATGCCACCACAGGTAATGCCACCACGGCGACGCCATTTAACACATTTAATCGACTTAATGTTGAACTCAAGTTAGAAGTCACACCACAAATCAACTTGGGCGATGCGGTCCGTTTAAAAATTGTTTTGAAAAATGACACTCTCAAAAATCCTGAAAATCCAGGACTGAACCCTACCGTTAATACAAGTCAAATTACTAACTCAGTGATAGTAAACAGCAAAGATATTTTAGTGTTGGGCGGCTTGATCAGCAATAATATCACCGACAGCGTAGACAAAGTTCCTATCTTGGGCGATATACCATTTGTAGGTCTATTATTCCAACATAAAACGCGCCGTCTGGCAAAGAAAAACCTCATGGTATTTATTAAACCTACCATAGTACATGACAATGTTGATGCGGAATCCATTACGCATACCAAATATGATTTAACCCGAAAAACACAAATCAAATGGCCAGAAGATTTATCTGAAGCGGGAAAACAAAAATTAGAAAATATTTTACAGCCTTGGAAAAATAACGTGAAGCTACCCAAACCTTTTGATAAAGATGAAGATCTATAATGGAGAACGATAAACCACATAAACTGCCTTTTTCATTTGCCAAACGTTATGGCGTACTCATCACGCAAGTTGATAGTGATAAAGCAACGGTTGTGTATTGCAATAAACCTAGCATAGCTATATTGAGTGAATTAAGACGGTATTTGACTGTTCCTATCGCATTAGAACACATCGATGAAGATAGCTTCAGTAAATTTTTGGTGAAACATTACGAAACCGATACCAGTACCGCTATGCAGATGGCAGAAGACATGGGTGGTTCCATGAATTTATTTGACTTAATACATGAACTACCTAAACCCGAAGATTTGCTCGAAAAACAAGATGATGCGCCCATTATACGCCTATTAAATGCACTTTTAAGCGAAGCGATCAAAGATGCTGCGTCTGATGTACACATTGAAACCTTCGAGAACCATATTAGCATTCGCTTTCGTGTCGATGGCGTATTACGCGAAGTGCTGGAACCGCAGCGTATTTTGGCACCTCTGATTGTGTCTCGTATTAAAATCATGGCCAAACTCGATATTGCCGAAAAACGTTTACCACAAGATGGCCGCATTACGTTGCGTATTGCGGGCCGTGCTGTTGACGTACGTGTTTCTACCATGCCAACCAGTCATGGTGAGCGTGTCGTCTTACGTTTACTGGATAAACAAAATGCGCGGCTTGATTTAGAACAACTGGGCATGGAGCCAATTAGTTTCGCCCTTATGAAAAAATTGATCGCCATTCCTCACGGTATTATTTTAGTCACAGGGCCCACAGGTTCGGGTAAAACTACAACACTATATGCCGCACTCACCTCGCTTAATAATAATACGCGAAACATTTTAACCGTCGAAGATCCTATTGAATTTGATCTTGCAGGTATAGGTCAAACCCAAGTAAATACCAAAGTAAATATGACCTTTGCCAAAGGTTTGCGAGCTATTTTGCGTCAAGATCCCGATGTCGTGATGATTGGGGAAATTCGAGATTTAGAAACAGCACAAATTGCTATTCAAGCTAGTCTCACCGGCCATTTGGTTTTATCAACTTTACATACCAATAGTGCCATAGGTGCCATTACGCGTTTAGATGATATGGGCATAGAACCTTTTCTTATTTCATCCAGCTTAATAGGCGTGTTAGCGCAACGACTGATACGTTTATTATGCAAAGCATGTAAAAAACCTGTCATAGCTTCCGAACACGAATGTGTCATTTTAGGTGTTGACCACGCATCACCCCCGACGATTTATCGCCCGCAAAGCTGTGCTTCATGCAGAAACAGCGGTTATAGCAGCCGCAGCGGTGTTTACGAACTTATTGCTATCGATGACAGCTTACGCGCCATGATACATAGCCAAGCATCCGAACAAGATATAAAAAAATATGCGCGCACCTTATTCCCGAGCATTCGTCAAGATGGTCTTAGAAGGGTCTTGGCGGGCGATACTTCACTTGAAGAAGTGTTACGCGTCACCAGTGAGGATTAGCTTATGTCTGCTTTTCAATACCATGCATTAAACTCAAAAGGTGTCACACAAAAAGGCGTGGTTGAAGCGGATTCTATCAAACATGCAAGACAATTATTACGTGAACAAAGTTTAACGGTACTCGATGTACAGCTTGCACAACAAAAAATTTCCCAATTTAAAACAAAAATCTTTGGTAGACCGACAATCCACGTCAAAGAGCTCGCCTTAATGACACGTCAACTCGCAACCCTGGTTGCTGCAGGCTTGCCTATTGAGGAAGTTTTATCGGCCGTTGCCGAACAAACGGAAAAAACACGTACCAAAGGTCTCATTTTGGCAGTTCGCAGTAAAGTGTTAGAAGGGTATTCGCTTGCGGGAGCCTTAGGTGACTATCCACAGGCTTTTTCTGAATTGTATTGTTCAACAGTGGCCGCAGGTGAAAAATCCGGTCACTTGGATATCGTACTTCAACGTCTGGCAGATTACACAGAACAACAATTTCAAATGAAGCAAAAAATTCAACAAGCCTTGATTTATCCTTCTATCATGGTATTAGTCGCCATCGGTATAGTAGGCTTTTTATTAGAATTTGTTGTACCTAAAATGGTATCGGTTTATAGCAATATCGGCCAAGAACTTCCAGGCATGACACAATTTCTCATCGCATTAAGCGCCAACTTAAAACAATATGGTGTCTATGTGTTAATGCTTTTAGCTTTGGTGATGTTTGTCTTTAAACGAAACATGAAAAGCAATATTGTTTTCCGCACCCGTGTGCATCATTTATGGATACGCATGCCTGTCATCGGAAACGCTATCAAAGTGGTCAATACTGCACGTTTTTCACGGACCTTTGCCATTCTTTCACAAGCTGGCGTGCCTGTCCTGGAAGCCATGAATATTTCTTCTAAATTGATTACCAATTTACCCATTCGAAACGCTGTTCTCGAAGCATGCAATCGTGTGCGTGAAGGTGCGAATATTCATTTAGCACTTAAGCAAACGACTTTTTTTCCACCTATGAGCATACATTTGATTGCAAGCGGCGAAGCCAGTGGTCAACTCGAAAATATGTTAGAGCGTGCAGCAAACAATCAAGATGCCGAAATTACTCGCTTGATTGAAACCACACTTGCATTATTTGAACCGGCTATTATTTTGATTATGGGTGCGATTGTTTTGTTTATTGTGCTTGCTATTTTATTACCTATCTTCCAGTTGGATCAGTTTACGGGTTAGCCGAACCCGCGTTACTTATTTTGATGAGGGTGTGTATTTATATAAGCCTTTAAAATAGCATTTATTCTAGACTGATAACCTTTGCCCTCTTCTCTAAAATAATTAATGATATTCTCATCTAATCGCAATGAAATATGCACTTTATGTTGCGGCATAAATATCTTAGCATCCTCCCAAAACTCTTTAGTGGTGGCAGGATTATCTTTATAATTTATATTTGTATCGTTTGTTTGACGCAATTTGGTTATATTAGTTTTGCTGCGTGAACTTTTCTTGATAGACTTTGCGTTCATTTTTGTTTGCCCTCCTGATTGATATCACACGAATATTATTACCGCGTTTTGTGAAAACAATGACTATCACAGCCCCAAATAGTAAACCCAATCCTACCAAACGCTCCTCACCATAATCTTTTCGTGTATCAATCTTGATTAACATCGGATGTTCAAATATCAAACAAGCATCACGAAAATCAATCTCGTGACGCCGTATATTCGTTTTATTCTTATTTTCATCTCATTCGAATTTCATATTTATAGTATATACGATTGTATATACAAATCAAGGGCTTTTTCAATAAACAATAAACAAAATTAATTAGACTCAATAAAGATTCTACTCAATAATATCCAAACCCATCCCACCAAACACTTGCTCTATGGTTTCATCCGCAGCATCAGCAAGTGTATAACCTGTTTGACCAAACCAACGCTTGATGGCAACTAACTCACGACCGCGTAAATAAATATAAAATGCCAAAAACACCACATCCATATCTTCTGTACCTGTCAGCTCAAAAACATAACGCTCGGCATAAGGTAATCGCTTCGTGGCTTCGGACCGTGTGTACTCTGATAAAATTTTAAATGCAAGTTCAGGACTTTCTGCTGATTCGCAACGCGTTTTAACTTTGTGATAATCTTCTATACGCTGATTCATGATGCGATCTAATTCGTCATCTTTAAATAACTCAGTAAAACCATGCGGCAAGCGTTCATCCAAGGCAAAAACCTTGTTAATAAAATCAGCCGACATAATTTTCAAAATCTCTTGACTGGGAACCATACGATGAAAAAAAGGCACAGCAAGACAAGCACGCTTAAAAGATGGCAAACTAAACGAGATTTTATCATCACGCAAACTAATCGTACCTAATCGAATAGGAAGATCGGGATTTTTTCGAAAGGAATCGACGGATTCAAAATGTTGATCATCACATTCTCCCTTCCAATACCAACTCCATGAGTTATTCGATGCGTTTTTTTGGATGCATTGCAGATTTTCGAGTGCTTGAATAAGACCATCCGCTTGATGCGTTTCATAAGTCAAGCGGACAGGTTGGTAGGCTTCGCCGGTTTCAACCGTTAAAAATGGTCTTTGTAACCGGTCGAACATATCTCTCTCCTAGTGATATTCTTATTTAGGTTTTATAGTTTTTGGTTCAATATCAAGCGATTTTTCTGGCCCTGTTTTCTTTAGGAGACCCATATTCAAATTATTATATTGTTTAATCATTTTATCCATGGCACTTTCTATTGCGCAATCAGTCATGGCCTTAATCGTATCGGCAAATGCTTTACTTAACTGAGTTGCAGCTCCATATGTTGCTGCTTTCATTTCTTCTATATTTGACATACACCCACCTCATTACTCTAACTAAATCCATTAATATTTAATGTGTATATTTTAACCAATTCTAACAAAAATAGCAAAACAATCTCATTCCCAGTATTACAAAAAACTCTGACTTTCTCCATAGATTATTATTTTAAATATCATTTTTTATTTTTTGGCGTCATTTTATTCTCATTAATCAATGACTTCTGATTGAGTTGTTTATCCACCATTTCCTCAAGAATCAAAGCAATCAAATCAGGGGCTAATCCTAATTTAGTCAATTCATTCAAAGCCTTACGGCTATCTGACCCCATCGATGCGATAAAAAGCTCTCTTAAGGCTGTATTTTCGCCATCTGTCTTTCTCATGCTAAATCTCCCCGCCCCATAATATGGCTTAATACTCGATTCTACTTCTAGTATAATGGATTCCTTAAATAAAAGGTAAAAAAGGTATTGTTTTATGCACAAATCACGTTATATTGCACAAAAAATGAATGGATTTACTCTGATAGAAGTTATGGTAGTTGTGGTGATTTTAGGTATTTTAGCCGCTGTTGTCGTACCCAAAATCATGAGCCGACCCGAACAAGCCCGCATCGTTAAAGTCAAACAAGATATTTTAGCCATACAAAGCGCTTTAGACCTTTATAAATTAGACAATGGCTACTATCCATCTACCGACCAAGGATTACAGGCGCTTGTGAGTAAACCCACCTCCGATCCCATGCCTCGCAATTGGAAATCCGATGGTTATTTACAACAATTACCTGCTGATCCATGGGGACAATCGTATCAATATATCAATGATAACGAAAAACTTCGTATATTCAGTTATGGCGCCAAAGGCAAAGATGGCAACAGCGAAATAAGCAATCTAAATATGGATCATGAAAATACATGATTGTTCATGCACGAAGGAGGGTGAAGGGATTCACTCTCATCGAAATCCTTATCGTCATCGTCATCATTAGTATCGTGTCTGGTGTTGCACTGGTCACTCTTTCAAGCAATAAAACCAAACAATTAGAGAACCTTGCCAAACAACTCACGCATTTGATCACTTTGGCTGAGTCAGAAGCCATGTTACAACCTTGCACCCTAGGATTAGCATTTTATCATCATAGTTTTCAATTTTTTAACTATAAGCCTCATGAAAAAAATCCTTGGCAAGCCATCGTCACGGGAAGTTTAGGATTGCATAACATTCCGGAGCACGTACAACTTACCCTGCGAGTCAACGATGAAGGTAAAGCACTCGATGGCAAACCTTATATTTTTATTTCTGAAAGTGGTGATATCACAGCTTTTACTATTACGATTGCAAGCATTGGGCACAAACCTGCTTATGTCGTTAGAGGTGATGCAAGCGGCAATGTCCAGACCGAAATCTATCATGAAAAATAACTCGGGTTTCACGCTTATTGAAGTCTTGGTCTCACTTGCCATTATAGGAATTGCGCTCACTGCAGTGATAAAATCCACGTCACAAAATATTAAAGATACGCAATATTTACAACAAAAAATCATTGCAAACTGGGTTGCTGCAGATATTATCAATGAAGCCAGAGCTGGGTTAATCAACTTATCTAAATCGAATGAAATTTCTGAAGAAACAGACATGCTAAATCAAATATGGATATGGAAAGCAAATTTAGAAGACACCCCCAATCCCCGCATTAAAGCATTACATGTCACTGTTTTTCACAAAGATAATGATCAGGAATTAGCACAGCTTTCGAGTTATCTTTATGCGCAAAATTAATGGTTTTACTTTGTTAGAAGTCCTTATCGCTATCTTTATTTTTACGATCGTTTCCATCATCATGGTTTCAGGTTTACGTACTGTTTTAAACAGCCAATCTATCACCGAAAAACAAGCTGATAAGTTAACAAACTTACAGCTCACTTTATTGCTCATGTCGCGCGATATTGAACAAGCCATTAATCGTCCTATTACAAGCGCCAAAGGTAATATAGAACCAAGCTTAATCGGCACGCCGACAAGCTTAACGTTTACCCATGCAGGTTTCGCTAATCCAGAGGGACAATTACAACGCAGCACACTGCAACGTACGCAATATTTATTAGAAAAAAACCGTTTGCTGCGCGAAACATGGCAAGTATTGGACCAAACTGCAAAAACCTTGCCTGATTCACGTATTCTGTTAGATAACTTAAGTGATTTACGTTTTGAATACCTGGATCCAAAGGGAAAATTCACTAACAACTGGCCGGAGAATAGCCAGTCTCAATCCGCACTACCCAAAGGCATTCGCATACATCTTACGATTAAAAATTGGGGTAAAATAACGCAATTCTATCTAACACCTGTATCAGGACAAGAAAGTGCGAAAAAAACCTAAGATTCAACTAGCATCACAACGCGGTGCGGCTATTATTGTGGCCTTATTCGTCACAGCACTCGTCGTGATTGCTTCCGTCGCTATGATAGAACGCTTACGAGCGGACCTTAGTCGCACCAACTTGATAATGAATGACACAAAAGCACGTTTATATGCGGAAGGTTCAATTGCCTGGGCGATGGAACAACTGAATGCTAATTTAAAACAAAAAAAACCAAATACCATCACAGACATGATGCCTTTACAATCACCCGTCGATAAGATAGAAAATGCCCAAGTTTACAGCCTTATTTATGATCAAGAAGGTCTATTCAATCTGAACAACTTAACCGATCCTGAAACACATCAAGGTTTTATTCAATTCATCATAGCCATTGAACCCACTATGAAGGTAGATGATATAAAAAATCTTATCATTGCCTTACGCGATTGGATTTCACCGAGTGGCACGAATAACCAATTAGACGATTATTATGCTAAACAATCACCTGCCTATGTTGCGCCTCATCGACCTATGGTAAGTATAAGCGAACTTAGATTAGTCAAAGGCATGACATCTCTTCTCTATGCTAAATTATCGCCTTTTGTCACTGCACTACCTGAGGCAACTAAACTCAATATTAATAGCGCCCCGCCGCAAGTATTAATGAGCTTAAGCCCTGGCTTATCTTTAGAAGCAGCAACTACCATTGTAAACCATAGAAAACAACATCCATTTACGACCACCGAAAGCTTTTTACAATTTGATATCGTCAAAAACAACCACATCGATGATAAAAAGATAAACATTATTAGCGCCTATTTTTTAGTCAAGACAAGTGTTAAAATGGCGCATCAAGAAAAAATACTTTATACATTATTACATCGCATACTCAATAATGCACAGCCCATAGAAATCATCGTATGGCAAAGCAAGGGTACTTTATGACCGCGAAACGTTTATTGATTTATTTATCAACTCATAATATAAGCTGGGCCGCATGGGATGAAGCAGGCATTTTGCAATCGATGGTTTCGGAAGGAAATATTGACGACTTAAAAATTTATGCTCAGGGCTTTGACATCACTGTGATTATTCCTGGAGAAGATTGCCTGCTTTCGTCAGCGACACTTCCTAAACTCAACCGTCAACGCTTATTACAAGCATTGCCCTTTGCACTGGAAGAACAATTAATTGCTGATGTACAAGATTTACATTTTGCTATGGGAGAATACCAAACCGATGGCACGATGCCTGTTGCCATTATCAAGCGTCAACTCATGGAAGCTTATATTGAGATGTTAAAACAAGCCGGCATCGAAGCTCATACCATGGTTCCAGCAACCTTAGCACTCGCTTACATACCCAAACAATGGCACGTTTATGTATTAAAAAATATTTGCCTGGTCCGCACGGGAAAATATCAAGGATTTGCCTGCGATCATGAAAATATTGCTACTTTTTTAACATTGCAACTTGCGGCTTCTTCTGAACAGCCTGAAATCATCATGCATGAGACATCGTGCATAGATAAAAATGTCTTAGAAAATATGAATGATTCACTGCACACTGCATCCATTAATTTATTACAAGGCCAGTATGCATCCAAGCAAACCTCTTCTTTAACAAAAAAAATATGGCGCGCCTCTGGCTATATTGCAGCAAGCTGGATTGCTTTATTATTCTTAAACCATGTCGTCTCTTATTTTATGTTGGAACATGCTTTACATAAGTCCGAACTTGCCATCCATACTATTTATAAAAAACATTTTCCAGCAGCAACAAGCATGGTTGCGCCACGCGAACGTATGCAGGAAAAATTAAAAAAATTTTCGTCGGATGCTAATAAAAATTATATTTTGAATCTGTTAGCTATGATAGGCAACAGCATGCATCAATCACCTGTGATTCATGTTAAACAATTCGATTTTCGGGAGCATTCGCTGACCTTAACCATGGTTGCACCATCTTTTGATGCGCTCGATCGTTTTTCACAATCACTCAAGCAACAAGGTCTAAACGTAAAACAACAGAGTGCGGGCATCACAGGTGCTGAAGTCAAAGCAAACTTAATGATTAATACAGGTGTCGCATGAAACAATGGTGGTTAGAATTATCACGACAAGAAAAACAAAGCGTAGGCGCAGGTAGCATTGCCATCGCGATTTTTATCATTTATGCGTGGATATGGTCACCACTGGATCATAAAATCACGTCCATGCGTACGCAAATTGTACAAAATCAAAAACTTTTAACTTGGATGAAAGCAGCAGACAGTCAGCTCACGCATTCTGCCAGTCAAATAAAATCGACCTCTCCGCATGCATCAGCATCTTTACTTAGCTTAGCTCAAAATCAAATTAAACAAAGCCCGCTTTCGAACCAGGCTTATCAATTACGTCAGGCTGAAAGTGATTCGGTACAACTGAGTTTCAAACAAGTTGATTTTGATAAACTCATTACCTGGCTTACCGAGATCCACCAGCAACAAAGCTTAATGGTAACGCAACTGACAGTTGCACCTGGTGAAACTCCTGGTATGGTATCCGCAGAAATTCAATTAACATCATCCTAAGAAAGGCACGTTATGGCATTATTAAAAGTCGTTTATTATTCTTACCATCCCGCATTACATAAAATAGCAGAACCCGTCACGCAGTTTGATGAAAAACTTGCTAAATTCGTTGAAGATATGTATGAAACCATGTATCACGAAAATGGTGTGGGCTTAGCCGCACCTCAAGTGGGCGTTTCAAAACGTATCGCGACTGTTGACATCAGTGAAGAACGCAATAAAGCTTTTGTGATCATTAATCCAGAAATTATTGAACGAGGCGGTGAAGAGCTGATGGAAGCAGGTTGTCTTTCTATTCCTGGCACTTATGACAAAGTCCCGCGCGCCACTTTCGTGAAAGTGCGCGCACAAGATGTGAATGGTCAATTTTTCGAAATTGAGGGGAACGGTTTACTCGCCCATTGTTTGCAACATGAAATAGACCATTTGAATGGCAAACTTTATATTGATTATTTATCGCCGCTTAAAAAACGGACTTTGCTTAAAAAAATGGAAAAGTTTTTGAAGAGAGAAAAATAATAAAAAAGCCACTGCTCTGCAGCAGTGGCTTTATCAAACATGAGTCATGTTAGATTTTGACATTCATCGTCAAATAAGGACCTGCCAAGCGGAAATTGGTGACATCAGTGTCTCTGTTCTCAAAATCCTGGAATGCTTGAGCCATTGTAGATCTACCAGCATCTGGAGCAGCTACTGCCGCAACATCGCCCGTATCTATTTGCTCAACGACATCAATATACTTAGTGACTTGATAACCCAGCTCTAATCCTAAGAGGGTACCATTATTGAATTGGTACTTATAATTGAGAGCGAATTTAGCATCAAATCCTGGAGCAATGACCTGTTGACTATCATATGAATAATCGACATTCTCTGCATCAGTTAACCGGTAAGGAGCCGTTGATCCACTTTGAGTAAACACTGCAACTTGCGAATCAGCATTTAAACTTAGTTGTCCTACTAACAATGCCATATCTATACCGCCAGACAAACTAAATCCAGTGCCTAAATAATAATCCGCTTTCATCCCGACCATAGGACCTAAGCCATTAAAGCTAGAATTGACAGATCCATCTACGAAAGTACTCGACACTGAACCGGTTGATACACCTCTATTTGTAATAGCAGCGTATTCGGTTGACAAATCATCATCTAATCGCATATATCTTAAGCCAGTGAATAATCTGGTTTGTAACCTGGGTCCGATATTAAGATATTGACCAAATGTTAAATCTACTGCATCAAAATCATACTTCACGGTACCATTAGCATTTAATGTCACATTCCCACTGGAGGAGTCTCCCAACTCCATTTGAAAACCTGGTACAAAGGAAACAAGTTGAGCATCTCCGCCTACAATAAATTCACTGGATTTAAAATTGTTATGGAAATACATCCAGTCCAATTTTACATCATTTGCCGTATTCGGAAAAACATACCCTAAACCGAGTACGAATCCCCAGTTGTATCCTGGATTGACAGCATAATCTACGTCACTTGTGTTAACTGCCTCCCAGCCAATACTCTGCACCACTAGATAATCCAAATTTGAACTATCTGGCGTCATATAAAGCGCGCCTAAGCTAAATTCGAAACCACCTGCAAAACTAGGAATAGTTACAGGAACCAGTGGTGGTGCCTCACCTTTATAACCATCAGCAAAGGCTGACACAGATGAAATAAAACAAAGTGTTGCTAAACATAGCTTGGTATATTTTTTCACAAAAAGCCTCCGTACATAATTAACTATTCATTCCCTTGATGTCAAAAACACCGTAAGGAAAACTATTTAAACTAAACTCTTTTCATTCGATGATTAAGCTATTCTCGTTATAAAAAAGCCACTGCATAAATAAATCAAACAGTGGCTCCAAGAATGTCAATCAATCATTAAACTTTAACATTCAATGTTAAATATGGACCATTTAAGCCAAAATTAGTCACATCGGTATCAAAGCTTATATCATCGGAAGCGCTACCCCTATCCAATTGTTCAACAACATCAATGTACTTGGTGACTTGATAGCCTAGTTCTAATGCTACCAAAGTACCATTATTGAATTGGTACTTATAGTTGAGACCAAATTTAGCATCAAATGCGGGAGCTACTACGTTTTGACTATCCCAATTAAGGTCATCGACTTCGCTAGCAGTTATATTAAAGACATGGCCTGATGTTTCCGTGGTAGTCACATCAAGTTGATTACCCGAGAAACTCAGATTACCAACCAATAAAGCTGCATCAAACATGCCTGACAATCCAAAGCCTGAGCCTAGATAGTAGTCTGCTCTAGCCCCAAACAATGGACCTAAACCGTTAAAGCTGGAATTCAGGTTGCCTGAAGAGGTTTCAATTTCAGAGCCTGTTCCACCAGCTACGGGGAGAGCCTGCACTACTGAGGTTGATAAATCATCATTTAGGCGCATGTATCGGAGACCCGCAAACTTACGGACCTGTAAACGTGGACCTATATTGATGTATTGACCAAAAGTTAAGTCTACTGCATCGAAATCATATTCAACGCTGCCGGAGCTATTTGCGACGTCACCAGAAGTGAGAGTACCATTGTCAACAGGGAAATTAACAATTGTGGTCGTTGTTCCTGAAACTCCAAACGCATCACTGCTATCGCTATAGTTATTATGGAAATACATCCAATCTAACTTGACATCATTCGCTGTATTTGGGAATACATAGCCTACGCCAAGAACAAAACCCCAATTATAATTTGGGCTAATAGACTCACTGTTCCAGGTTGATGTGGTAAGTGATGGTGAAGCTGCTGTACCTGCACCTATTGTCGTAACTTGATTAAGAGCTGTATACGTCAAGTTGCTGCTAGTGGGTTGCATGTAAATTGCACCGAGGGTAAATTCAAAGCCGCCATTAAAGTTCGGAATGGTTACACAAGGCAGGGGTGGTGCTTCACCTTTATAACCGTCAGCTAAGACGGGTGCGGATGATATAAAACAAAGTGTTGCTAAAAATAGCTTGGTATATTTTTTCACAAAAGCCTCCATACATGATTAAAGTTCTATTCCCTTGGGTATGTTATATCAACATGCCTAAGAAAAAGCTGTTCAAACAACATAATTACATATTTAAAACTGAACCTTTCTAAAAAGCAACAGATTTATTAATAAATGTATTAAAAAAGTAATATAGTATTTCTTTAAGAAGTGGTTTATTAATCTTCAAAGTAAGTATAGCCTTGTAAACCACGCGTTAAATCATTGTAATATTCTTCACGCAACTCATAAGATAAGCTGGATTTTTCAAGCTGTTCCCGGTACGAACGAATCAAATGACTTCGATTAAAATTAACATTACCCAAGGCCGATTCTACCGTATCACCCTCAATAGCCTGGGTAAGTTTATAACCTCCATCTTCTTTTAATTCCACATGTACTGAGTGGGTATCACCAAATAAATTATGCAAATCACCTAAAATTTCTTGATAAGCACCCACCATAAAAATACCTAACAAATATTCTTTATCAGCATCATGCGGCAAGAGAGACAAGGTACTATCTAAACCAAAATTATTGACATAATGATCGATACGACCATCCGAGTCACAGGTAATGTCATGCAGAATTCCACGTTGTGTTGGGTATTGATCTAAACCAGATATGGGCATAATAGGAAATACTTGATCAATTGCCCATGCATCTGGCAAAGATTGGAACAATGAAAAATTACAAAAAAACTTATCCGCCAGTTTTTCATTCAGTTCATCAATGACCTCTCTATGCGCTCGAATAGCAGGTTTTAAATAATCTCTGACCTTAAACGAGGTTGCATAATAGATTTGTTCTGCGTAAGCACGCTTATTTAAATCCATCAAACCATGAGTAAACATGGTTTGTACTTCTGAATTCCAAAGACAAACATCATGATAGGTTTCCAAAGCATTATTTTCTGATAAATTCGTGTAACCTTCCCATAAATTTTTAATGATAGCTGCTTCATTTAATACGGGCGGTTTTAAATTGCTTAAATCACAGGGTGATTCCGTCGCTATCACATTGGTAATTAACATAGCATGATGTGCAGTTAATGCACGACCCGATTCGGTAATAATTTCAGGATGAGGCAAATTATGTTGCTGACAGGTTTCTGCCAAAATATAAACGACATTATTCGCGTATTCTTGGACAGAATAGTTCATGGAACCGACGCTGCGTGAACGCGTTCCTTCATAATCCACCGCTAAGCCACCACCTACGTCGACGATACTAATAGGCGCACCTAATGAATTAAGCGCGGAAAAATATCGCGCACATTCACGCATTCCGCATTGAATATCCGCAATATTCGCGATTTGCGAACCCAAATTAAAATGAATCGCGCGCAACAAATGCAATTGGTTTTTTTCACGTAACATATCGATCACACGCAATACTTGCGGTGCTGAAAAACCAAATTTTGCTTTTTCACCTGAAGTATTCGCCCACTTACCTGTACCTACTGATGCCAAGCGTACACGTATGCCTATGCATGGCTCAATTTTCATTTTTTCGGCTTCTTCTAAAACAAGCGGCAACTCCGAAAGTTTTTCTAGAATGATACAAACTCTATGGCCCAGGCGCTGGCCAATGAGAGCAAGCCTTATAAATTCCCTATCTTTATAACCATTACACACAATCACAGATTCAGGTTGTGCAGATAATGCGAGTGTCGCCAATAGCTCAGGTTTGCTGCCAGTTTCAAGACCTACTCGTGTATTTGTGTTATCTAGAATAGCTTCGACCACACGGCGTTGTTGATTGACTTTGATCGGATAAACACAGGTAAAATTACCTTTATAATCGTTATCCTTAATAGCCCGCATAAACGCATCACTTAGGGTTTGGATACGTTTTTGAATGATATCGGTAAACCGCACCAATACTGGAAAGGTTAAACCCGCTTCTTTGATACGCTCAGCCAGATCCACTAAATCAATGCTAATACCGGAGCCTTGACCTTTAGGATAAGCCTGCATGCGGCCGCGGTCACAAATATCAAAAAAACCATCACTCCACTGTGCCACTAAATAAGCATCACGTGCATGTTGAGCAGACCAATCAGCCATCTAACGTATCCTCAAAAAAGTTCGCCTAAAAACCAGTCCCTTAGACCAGAAGTTAAGGGCGGAGTAATGTACTCGAAAATGAACGTTTTTGCTACAGTTATTTTATCTTGAGTGAAAATCGCTTGCATGATAGGATTTCGCCTTTTATAAAGGACTAATCATTATCGTGTTAAAAATGCTTTTTTCAAAACTCATTAATACATTATCATTGCTAGTACGTAAACGAATGCCATGGTTTTTTTCATTTTTATCCAAACGAAAAGGCTTACGGAAAATCTACCTACGAAACAAACAATTTGCATCTAGCCGAAAAAGCATTGCTCAATTAACACCTGCAAATTATTTATTTCCAAATAAAAACAGGGAAATAAATCCAGCTTTAGAACAAGCCATGACACGATGGCCTAAACGGAAGCGCCTCCATGGATAATCCGTCTGTGCGCTTCTTATTTGATTTACAAGCAACCCAAACTCCTAGCTCTAAAAACAGAGGAGTTGGACGATATTCTCATGCGCTTTTTAAAACATTTTGCGCTGAGGAAACATCAGCAAGCATTTATGCGCTTTTATCGCAAGAATTAGCTTCTCCTAATATCGATTTTTTTAATCAAGCACATGTATTGCGCTTGCCTAGCCTGCCAAACTGGAGCACTGAACGCGATTTTTTAGGCGGAGACAGAGACTCACTGGATACCGTTGCATACAGCAGCTTTGCTCAAACTATAAAACCTGATCTCATTCATATTTCGCATGCTTTTGAAGACTTCGAAGACCGCATTTCACTACCGCATCTTAAACTTAAGTCACCTGGTCAAATTATTTCCGCAACACTTTATGATTTAATTCCTCTTCGATTCCAGGAATACTACTTTAAAAACGACGAATTTAAGCGTTGGTATTTAGCCCGTACGGCCTGGTTACGCCAAGCAGATCTTTTATTAGCCATTTCTGAATCCACTCGTCAAGATGCTATAGAGTTATTAAACATAGAACCCTCGCGCATAGTCACCATACACGCTGGCGTGGATAAACATTTTAAGCCATTAAACGATATTGAAAACGTCAAAAACACTCTCAAAAAACGTTACCCGCTCACCGAACGCATGGTGCTTTATACTGGCGGTGATGAGTACCGTAAAAATCTCTCCGGCGCCATTCAAGGTTTTGCAAAAATTCCACATGCCGCCAGAAAAAATACTACTTTGTTCATTGTTTGTTCCATATCTGAAAGCAATAAAAAAGCTTACCTAAAAGAAGCGATAGCAGCAGGCTTAAGCGAGCAAGACATCCATTTTACAGGTTTTATTCCAGAAGAAGATTTAGTCGCATTTTACAATATATGCGATGTCTTTCTTTTCCCCTCCAGATACGAAGGCTTTGGCTTGCCTATACTTGAAGCCATGAAATGCGGCGCTCCTGTCATAGGCAGCAATAATTCCAGCATACGGGAAATTATTTATAGAGATGATGCTTTATTCAACGCCGATTCTGCTGATGCAATGGCTGATCTGCTGAGCAAGGTTTTAACAGACACAAACTTTAGAAATGATTTAAAATCTCACGGTCTCGAACGTGCCAAACAATACTCATGGAAAAAAACCGCCGAATTAACGCGTAGTGCTTTTATAGAAGCTTTATCGAACAAGCAACAAGCGGGTATTCATGCTGCATTACATGGGTGGCTGCCCAAAAAACGATTAGCAATGTTAACCCCCCTCCCTCCATGTAAATCAGGTATCGCAGACTATAATGCTCAATTTCTGCCTTATTTAGCTAAACATTTTGATATTGATCTTTATGTCGATGACTATACAGTGACTGACGTTAACTTAACATCTGCGTTTCATATTTTTGATGTCAAAGATTTTGAAAAAGTTGCAACTTCTTACGATGCGATTTTATATGAAATGGGTAATTCTGAATTTCATGCGCATATGGTGCCATTGCTTATGCGTTTTCCCGGGGTGGTGGGATTACATGATGCGTATTTGAGTGGGTTGTTTTTTTATATGGATTCACATTTAAATACCGCGAACTATATCAATGAACTTTTAACAGCACATGGACCACAAGCGCGTCAATATTTTGCGCCTATGCATTTTTCAGAAAATTCTTTTGAAATCTCACGCACTCATTTACCATGCACAAAAAAAATACTCGATCAGGCCATAGGTGTTATTTCTCATTCACCCTATAATATAAAACTTAGTCAACAATGTTATCCTGAAGGTTGGCTTGCTCCCTATCATGTCATCCCACAAATGACGATAGCAAAGAAAAAACCTTCACTCGATGACTTAATAAAGATACGAAAAAAACTAGGTTTTGAACCCACTGATTTCATTATTAGCACGTTCGGTCATATTTCACCTACAAAATGCAGCCAATTACTACTTGATGCATTCACACAAAGCACATTTCATAGGAATGTTTATTTAATTTTTGTAGGCTCAGTAGACGACCGCGATGAAGGCAATAGAGCTTTCAATGACGCTTTTAAAAAAATTCACAGCCATAGCATTAAAATAACCGGCTATCTTTCTGAAACCGATTATCAAAATTATTTATATATCACCGACTTAGCTATACAACTACGCATCCATAACCGTGGCGGGACTCCAAAAGGCGTGCTTGACTGTCTTAGCCATCAAATTCCTGTCATCGTAAATAATGATGCGAGTTATACCGATTATCCTGATGATAGGGTTATAAAATTAAACTCTAACCCTTTAGCAGAAGAAATCATTGCGACTTTTGAGCATTTAGTGACTCATCCAAATATACTGAATCACTATGCAAAGAAAGCTTTCGATTACGCTAAAACACAACATGATCCAGGTTATTGCGCGGCCATGTATGCGCATTCTATACATGAATTTATGGAACGGCATAGAACCCATACGGCAGATTATTGGGGACAAGCTTTTGCGCCATACTTAGGATCATGCCAATCAACTGCAGTTGAAAAAGCTCAATCCTGGCTTTGCCAACTCCCTGCACTGAATACAAAAAAACCACGGTTGATGATTGATGTGAGTCATATTGCTAAAAAGGACCATAGGACAGGTGTTCAACGGGTAGTGAGAGAAATTGTTACCTATTTATATTGTATAGAATCGCCGGAAATAGAACCCCTTGCGGTACAATTAGAAAATGGTGAATTATATATTGCTAATGATTGGCTCAATTCCCAAAAATTGTTATTACCTAGCGAGGCAAGCTCCAAAAAAATACAAGTTCAATTTGAACCAGGCGATCATTTTTTGATGCTAGATTCATCCTGGGAACGTTATAGCGAATTTTATGCGGTTTTTGAACAAGCTAGAAAAGCGCGAGTACCTATCACCACCGTTATTTATGACATACTACCTATTCTTTTGCCTGAAGGAAATTTCGCCAAGGGAGGAAAAGAATGGTTTACTGAATGGCTGCAAAAAGCTCTATCGCAAAGCGATAAGCTCATTTGCATATCTAAAGCCACTGCCAATGACGTTATTACATACCTCAAAAACAATAATCTCTATCACTCCATTCAAGCTATCGATTATTGGCATTTGGGCTCTAATTTTATACAAAAAGAAACTCATAAAACGATAGACCGAGCAAAATCCATCATCAAACATCCTTACCTTTTAATGGTAGGGACTATAGAACCGCGAAAATCACATATACTAGCCCTTGAAGTCATGGAACAACTCTGGGAACAGGAAGCGGAGCTCAATCTTTGCATTGCTGGCAAAAAAGGTTGGCTAGTTGATGATCTCATGGATAAAATACAAACGCATCCATTGCTTAACAAAAAACTATTCTTCATGGAATCCGCGTGCGATACAGAAATATATGATCTCTATAAACATGCTGCAGGTTTATTATTCTTAAGCAAAGGCGAAGGTTTCGGGCTTCCTTTAGTCGAGGCTGCAAATCATGGCATTCCGATTTTATGCTCAGATTTGCCAGCGTTTAGAGAAATTGCGGGAGAATATGCAACTTATCTAGATATCCATAATAAGATAGATATGGCGGAACAAATAAAAAATTGGTGGAAAAACCATAATGCGGGTAAATTACCCGATACAAATAATATGCCGCGCCTATCTTGGAAACAAAGTGCAGAAACATTATTAAATTTAATGCTAAAACCAACATCCTGGTATTGGGAGAGAAAATGAATCATTACACACAAATTGAAGGCTGCAGAGTCAGCGGCAGCAAAAACCTGGTGACTGTTTTACATCTTGGCAATCAAACCTTAACGGGTGTTTTTCCTAAAACTAAAAATGAACAAATCACTACCGGTCCTCTTGAACTCGTTTGGTGCGCTGATAGTGGATTATTACAACTCAATCACTCGTATAATCCATCTGAAATGTATGGCGAAAACTACGGCTACCGATCCGGCTTAAATCAATCCATGGTCGATCACTTAACAAACAAAGCCCAGCATCTAGAGCGGCTTACCAGTCTATCCATGGGAGACACCATTCTTGATATTGGTAGCAATGATGCGACGACTCTTAAAGCTTACTCTGTCAAAAGTCTTAACCGCATAGGCATAGATCCAACAGGTATTAAATTTTCAAGCTATTATCCGGAAGATATCAAATTAGTCCCAGATTTTTTTAGTGAACAGGCTTATAAAATTAATGTCAACAAAGCCGCAAAAATTGTAACTTCTATTGCTATGTTTTATGACCTGGAAAATCCTATTAAATTTGCATCAGAAGTGGGTGAGGTTCTAGCGCATGATGGTGTTTGGCATTTTGAACAAAGTTATATGCCATCCATGTTACGTTTAAATTCTTATGACACCATTTGCCATGAACATCTTGAATATTATTCTTTAGGTGTCATTCAAAAAATTCTTGGCAAAGCCAATATGAAGCTGATTGATGTCAGCATGAATAATGTCAATGGCGGCAGTTTTGCAGTCACCGCGGTTAAAAATAGTTGTAATGCATACAAAACTAATTCAGCAGTCATTGATTGGTTACTAGGCCAAGAAGATAGAATGGGATTAAACAGCCCACGCCCCTACCGTGATTTTGAAGAGCGTGTTTTTAGACACAGAGATGACCTCGTTCGTTTGATCCGATCACTCGTTGCAGATGGCAAAAAAGTGTTAGGCTATGGTGCATCTACCAAAGGTAATGTCGTTTTACAATTCTGTGGTTTTACTGCCGAAGACATTCCAGCTATTGTAGAAGTGAATCAAGAAAAATTCGGCAGGCTAACACCAGGAAGTCATATTCCTATTATTTCTGAAGCTGAAGCTTATGCCATGCAACCCGATTATTTCCTAGTGCTTCCATGGCATTTCAAAGATGGGATTTTACGTAGAGAGAAAAAAGCACTGGCGAGCGGGGTTAAGTTTATATTTCCGTTTCCAGAAATTGAGATCGTTTAAAAAGTAGGGTGGGCACGTTGCGCTGCCCACCCTACAAAATTAGTCTTGTTAATCTTCTAACTACTCGATAATAATTACGTTCAATAAATAAAAGAATTCTTGCATAGAATGGATACAAAAGCTGCGCCTTATTTAAGTGACATTCATAAGTCAAATCAGAATACAAAGCCTTAATTAATTTTTTCATGGCTGCTTTATTTTCTTTCGCTAATTTTAAATCATTGATAGCCTTCATTTCAGCAAAAAACCATTCGCTTCTAAGAACTCTACGGATATGAAATGCTTCTTTCGTATATTTACCTAAATATTTATTTGCTATGTGGTTCCAGCCATAAACAGAAATCCCTACTCTATGAATAATACCTTTATCCATAAATGAGTCATTACCGCTGCGTTTTTCTAAATAAATATCATGTAAATATTTTACTTTTAATGTGGATAGCATACTAAAAAAACGCGCTGCATGTGCCCAACAACCACCATAAAACTCATCCACATTACCTGCAGCATTCCATGTTGTTTTTTTAAAAATAAGAGAGCTCATAAAGCTAAAAAAAGCTGTGGTAGTCACTGCTAATTCAAAAAATAATTTATAGTCAGCCTGATTTTGCATATTGAAAATAATGTCTTTATCAGTATGAAAAATAGGATGCCTTATGATCACTTGTGAAAAATCAATAGAATGTATAGTAAATCCGCAAATAAAAACATCATGTTCAGCTATAAGCTGTTGATATACCTTCTGAATAGCATCTGGCTTCATGATATCGTCACTACTGAATAACCAACAATAATCTCCCCTTGCGAGAGAAACAGACAAAGCCATATCATGATCAATCCCGCCTTTTGCTGGAAGTTTATGATAAACAATGTGCGGGCATAATTTTTGATAAGCCATGACAACTTCTTCTGTATTGTCCTCTGAACCTCCATCAACAATAATAATTTCCATATCAGGAAGCATTTGGCATAAAATACTATCTAATGTCGCGCCAATATAAGCACCAAAATTATAGGTGGGTATACAAATAGAAAGATTAATTTTTTGTTCGTGAGAATCATCCATATTCGGCATTACGCTTCTAAAAAATCAAACAACTCCAAAACACCCTTACGAAAATTTACATCATTTTCTTCAGGTTTCATTGCGTGATAAAGCTGACTTTGTTTTTGAATAACAAGTTCTCTATCCATCAACACCCGCTCACAAGCTTCGACGAAAGCTTGTTCATTATTTGCTTCGCATAAAATAATAGCATCTAAAAAATCCTTGGGAATGCGTTCTGTAATAAACTCTAGATTCCCCGCCACAACCGGTGTGTGATATTGTAAGGCTTCTAAAATTTGAGGAGGAAAATTTCCTTCTGCCAACGATGTAAAACATAACATCGCTGCGTTACGATACAATGCAGCCAATAACTCATCACTTACAGTATTATGAAATATAACCCTGGTTTTGTGTTTCATAGCACGAAATATTTTTTTAGCTTTTTTATCAGAATCGAGTTTTGATGTTAACACAAGATTAATATCATGCCCTTTAGTCACTAATTTATCAAACACATGAAGTAATAACGACAAATTTTTATTTGGCCGTGCCCGTGTAGGATAAAAAATATAAGATTTTGAAGATACAACTTCATCAGAAAAATCCATTTCTTTTTTTACCACATTCAAACAAGGTAAATAAGACACTTGAATTTTTTCTGCAGAAATATTTAGACGACAATGAGGAAGATAGGATTTTGTAAATTGAGAATTGCAAAATATTTTATGTGCTTTTTGAGCCAATAATCGTCCGATTTTGGTATGGATACCTTCAACATCTTTAAATTGTTTAGTTTCATGAAAAAAATGAGGCAGGTAATCCGGTAAATACAACATGATTTTTTGTTTCAATCTCAAAGCATCTGGAAACAAATAATAATGTGGGACAAATACAGAAACACAACTGCTATCATTGTTAATAACATCAATATGCCAATCATTACTTTTTGATTCTTCATTGATATAATTGGAACTACGTTGATAATCACGAAAATTCTGATGATATCGAAGCAATCTTCCAACTATTTTTTGCAAAAATTGGCGGCATTGTTGAGGCATCATATTTTTTACCATCCATTTAATGGTATTTTTACAATGCGCCAACATGAGATGCTTAATATTTGATAAGCTCTCTATCGATGGATGCAACTCACCTGGATTAATGCAAAATATATATACTCTATCCTTATCAGGATGATTTCTAAAGTAACCATTCAAACTTGCGACTTGATCGGCTTTTGCAGTGACATATATTTCAATATCAGGCATCGTTGTCAATATCAACACTATCTGCCGTACTACTCTTGAAATCCCTTCATATGCCGTGTACACACCATCACGAAAAATTACGTCACAAACGGGATAATGATAAAAAATATATATACGTTTGATTTTTGAAGATGCTTTCGGTTCATTTGTCATAAGCCAATTCGATGCCTTATTTTCTCCCGCTAATAATTCATGAAATGTCTTATCAAATACAGGCCATACTTTTTCCGGATAATACCTATGTCTTACTTCCTGCTGTGAAGAAATGACCTCATCAATAAAGTTCTTGTCCTTTTTCAATAGCAAATTTGCTTTATCATGGGCCTCCTCCATAGAAGCGCATCTACCTGGTGCATGATAGGTAAAATATTTATCTAGCAATGACCCTGCAAGAAATAATACAGGACCACCAAATATCATCATTTCTATGGGTGGTAAAAAACAAACATGCGGTTCTGTATAAGTATAAAGATAGCCGGCTGATTGTTGAAATCGTGAAATAAGCTCAGCCCTTGATAGGGTTCCGACCAGATTTGATTTTTTTATAGGCGATACCTGAACCCCATAATATTTAAAATGCTCTTGATAAAAATTTTTCTGAAGAAAATGGTAATGTTTCATGTAATAAGGATTGGTCAGATTGGGACATGTTAATGCAATTTCTGCAGTAGTTCCAACCCAAGTATCTTCAAATTCAAACACGTCCGATGTCAGGCAGTAGGGTACGATTTTTTCTCTCTCTCTAAACCAACTGTCATCACCAGCGGCTGATTCTATCGCATGAGGCACTACCCAAAAATTATCTCTTGAGATAATCATGTTCAATGCTTTTAATGATTCTAATACTTTACTTAATACAGCAACATGACCATACAGGCGATAAATGATTTTGCCTTTAAAATTTTTCAACATTTCAATCAACCACAATGGCTCTATGGTTAGAATAACTGTGTCAAAATAAGTATTAAGTATGTCTGTTATTTCGGGAGTGATAGCATTGTAAAAGAAATTATAGTTAGCTAATTTTTCGAATATTTCTTTAGGTAAAGTAGTGACTTGATTGGAGTCCCATTGCAGACAAGCTGACTGATCTTGTCTGGAACTTAAATAAGGCGGATTAAATACTTCATAACCCAATTGTCTTAGTCTAGGCAATTCGGTTTGCACAAGGATTTTGTGCATACCTAACCAGAATATTCTTTTGCAAACCATGATGTCCTTCTTATCTATATTCGTAGCATTTTATTTTAATTTTTAACTTGAATTATAAAAAATAGCGATAGTTAACCCCAAATATCTTCGCAATCCTCTTGGCAATAACTTTACCGATGGGCCGTTTGCCGCTTTCCATCTTAGATAAATCTGCCTGAGTAACATTGATTTTCTTTGCCATCTCAGCTTGCGTAAGACCTTCTCGATGCCTTGTACCCCTGAGTAATACACCCGCTTTCGTATATTGCTTTTCAATATTTCCAAAAATATCTTCAGGAAGCACTCCATGTGATACCTTTGACTTATCCTCATATTTTTTTGCTACTGATTTAGGAATATGATAAACATGGCCTTCATGCACCAGATGCAAAATAACCCTGCGATCGCCATGTGATTTAGTATGGTGCTTTTTCGTGAGTGCCGACATAATTCACCTTTATCTCTTTTAGTTTATCTTTTACTTCCCAACAACAGACATATGTGGGCTTACCTTTTGTTAAATGACAGTGCCTGATATCTATTTGCTTACCTTTTCCTTTCAATTTTCCATAGTTGGACCACCCCTTGCCAGGAGCTGCACCATAGTTTCTTAAATCAGAAACGAGCAAATCCAGGATAGAAATTATCCTTTTATTCAGCTTCTTAGCTTGTTTGCCTGCTTTTTCAGAAAAATAAACATTCCAGTTCATAAGTATATTTTATAGCATTTTTTACCATATGGCAATAATTGCCATATTTTTCTTATAACGATTTCATTAATTGCACCACTTTTCTTAAAGGTGCTGTCATCTTCCAGGAATGGCTTCCAGTAATACCGGATAACTCATTTTCTAATGATTTTATTTGCGCTCTTAATAAGCAAATTTCTTTAACAATCTCATCATTTTCTTTATATTTAATAAAATTGTCGAATACATTAGGAGGCACTGAAAAAGTTTTCAGCAAATCGGAATGCTCTGATGCAATATAAAAACGATTCAATCCATCCTGATAAGCATATATATAACCTGCTTGCAAAAGTAGAGGCTCCCATTCAATATAACTCTGCTCTTGAGTCAATGGAGCGATAGCTTCTACCACCAATATCCAAGGTCTATGATGGATCCAATCGTTGCTTTCAATAATGGTAGTTTCGAGGCCTTCCACGTCTATTTTAAGAAAGTGCACATCCTGCTTACCTACAAACTGTTCCCAGACATCATTCAGTGTAAGAAAACTTGTCTGCACAGCGCTCAATGTAACACCATTCTTTTTATAGTGATCAGCAATGGTTTTATCTGCTGTCGATAGACCTGTCGTCCCAGCCATAAAAAATTGTGATTGAGTAGCATTTGATGAAATAGCTGCGTTTATATTGATATCTTCTGACCGCTGTTTTTCAAGCTCCTGATATAAGTCAGGATTTGGTTCGATATTAATCCCTCGCCATCCTTTGTCATAAAAAAGCTTGGTTACCGAATCAGCAACTGGCCAAGCCGCGCCAATATCCATATAAAAACCTTTTTTAATATGCTTTAATGCTCGCCAAAGCATGATATCTTCAAAATTTTGTGCATACGAAATAATTTGCATTAAAATATACTCTCATTAATATTGGATTTAACTATGAAACTTGGCATCACTGCGCTCAATCCAAATCAGCAAAACATAGACGGCATAGGCGTTTATACGCAAAACTTGCTGAGCTATTTTGCGGCCAAGCATTATGATATCAAAACCATACCTTATCAACCCTTATCAAATATACCCTATTCACGCGATGCTTTTCTTCCCCACTCTCTCGCGCTCGCAAGTTTCTTCACACCTTTAGGCCCATGGTTTAATCGCAATATAGAAAAAAATATAGACATTTTTCATTGTACAAATTATCTCATTCCACGGTTCAAAAAAATACCCGTCGTTGCAACCTTATTTGATGCCATCATGTTCAAACATCCGGAATGGAACCATGATACATTACTCTCACTCAAAAACTATCTAAAAAAACGATCCGCTCAATGGGCCGATCACTACATCGCCATATCTCATGCTATCATTCCCGATCTTGTTAACTATTGGGGAATTGATGAAAAAAATATCAGCGTGACACATCTAGGGATCGCGCCGCATTGGTTCAATAGCATGTCTGAAGATGAAAAAAACAAAGTTTTACATAAATATAAACTTAAAAAAAACTTTGTGCTCTCAGTCGGCACTTTACAACCCAGAAAAAATATTTCACGTCTTATTGAAGCTTACCAACAACTACCTTATGAATTACAGACAGAATACCCGTTAGTATTAGTTGGGAAAAATGGCTGGCAAACGGATGAGCTCACGAAAACCATTCACCAACTTGAAGAAAAAAATGTATTACGCTGGTTAACTTATGTTCCTTCCGAGGATTTACAAGCTTTATATCAAAGTGCCGTACTTTTTGCCTTTCCTTCTCTATCTGAAGGTTTTGGTTTGCCCATACTAGAAGCATTTGCTTCAAAAATACCCGTACTTACCTCAAGCACCACATCATTACCTGAAATAGCAGGCGAAGCGGCTTATTTTATTGATCCCTATCATACCGAAGATATATCTCATGGATTGTTTACATTATTAAATGACCCATCCTTATGTATGCAACTCATACAAAAAGGCCATGAACGTGCACAACAATTCAGTTGGGACAAGTGTGCACAAGAAACTGATAAAATATACCAAAAACTAACATAATCCTTTGATCGATTACGTAGCAATTGCTACCATACGTATTCTTTGAAAAAAATGAACCTTCGATAGAATAATTATTACAATAAATCCTTAAACGGAGATAATAAAGGTGAAATACCTCATCACTGGTAGCGCTGGCTTTATAGGCAGCAACTTAACCGACAAATTATTAAGCTTAGGCCATGAAGTTGTAGGTTATGATAACTTCTCAACTGGCATACATCAATTTTTAGAACATGCTAAAAAATCACCTCATTTTACCTTGATCGAAAATGATTTATTAAATCATGATGTATTAACTCAAGCCATGAAAGATATAGATTTTGTTTTTCATTTGGCTGCTAATGCAGACGTACGCTTTGGTACCCATCATCCCCATAGAGATTTAGAGCAAAATACAGTAGTTACATTTAATGTACTGGAAGCCATGCGCGCAAATAATGTGAAACAAATAGCTTTTGCATCCACAGGATCTATTTATGGTGAAGCTACTATTATCCCAACACCAGAGCACGCTCCTTTTCCTATTCAAACATCACTCTATGGAGCATCAAAACTTGCTGCGGAAGGGCTCATTCAAGCTTATTGTGAAGGATTTGGCTTTCAAGCCTATATATTTCGTTTCGTATCTATATTGGGAGAACGTTACACCCATGGACATGTATTTGACTTCTTCAAGCAATTACTCATGAATCCTGGTCAGTTAAATGTATTAGGCAATGGCAAACAACGTAAATCTTACCTTTATATTCAAGATTGTCTCGATGCCATGTTATATGCAATAAACAAATCCCAAGATAGGATTAACATTTTCAACTTGGGGACTGATGAATACTGTGAAGTCAATGACTCTATTAAATGGATTTGTGATCATTTAAATGTCATACCTATAAAAACTTACACAGGTGGAGATAAAGGCTGGATAGGTGATAATCCATTTATTTTCTTGGATTGTTCACGTATTCGAAATTTAGGCTGGAAACCTAAATTAAGTATTCGTGAAGGCGTTTTACAAACCATACAATACTTACAACAAAACCCATGGTTATTAGAGAGCAGAGCATGAAAATAGCAGTTGTCGGACTATGGCATTTAGGATGTGTCACAGCAGCATGCTTAGCTCATGCAGGTTATGATGTGATTGCCTATGACCATGACCCTGAAATCATCCATCATCTTAACAATAAAATCGTGCCTATTTTTGAACCTGGTTTAAATGATTTATTATTCCAGAAAAATAATCTTAACTATTCGAATGAACGAGATGATATCTCAGAAGCTCATATCATTTGGATCACTTACGATACACCTGTTGATGAAAACGATATCGCAGATATTGATTTTGTGACTAAAAACATTGTGGCTCTTTTCCCTTATCTACAACAACATGCATTGATATTAGTTTCATCACAACTTCCTGTAGGCACCATAAGACAATTACAAAATCTATGCAAAAAAAGCCATCCTCATAAGAATATTATTTTTGCCTGTAGTCCTGAAAATTTACGCCTTGGTAAAGCCATAGAAGTTTTCTCTAAACCCGATAGAATCATCGTGGGGATAGATTCAGAAAACGATAAATCCATGATTCAAGATTTATTATTCCCATTCACACATCATATCATTTGGATGTCTATCGAATCAGCCGAAATGACCAAGCATGCACTGAATGCATTTCTTGCGACTTCTGTCGTATTTATTAATGAATTAGCAACACTTTGCGAAAAAACGGGCGCAAATGCACGAGAAGTTGAGAAAGGTTTAAAAAGTGAAGAACGTATTGGGCCCAAAGCCTATCTAAGACCAGGCAATGCTATTGCTGGAGGAACGCTTGCACGTGATGTCAATTATCTTGTCCAGATTGGACAACAACATACAACAAAAACTCCATTATTTTCTGCACTACTCGACAGCAATCATGCACATAAACAATGGTCATGCAGAAAAGTCATCGATATTTTAAAAGATATCAAACATAAAACCATCGCCGTGTTAGGTTTAACTTATAAAGTTGGCACTGATACATTACGACGATCCGCCGCGGTTGAATCGTGTCTATGGTTAAATAATCTTGGTGCTAAAGTCGTAGCTTTTGATCCTGCTTTGACTCATTTACCGGCAGACCTGGCTGATATGATCCAACTTAAACATACGCTAGACGAAGCTTTAGTTGATGCAGATGCCATTTTAATTTCTACAGAACACCCTGAGTTTCAAAACTTAACACCCGATCAAATTATCATGCGAACCAATCAAGCTTGCATTTTTGATCCATCAGCATTCCTTGCAAAAAAACTTGGAATGGATACTCGATTACGTTATTTTTCAGTAGGACAATAACATGAATATAAATGGGAAATTAAAAGGTTTATCGGCTATTATCACAGGCGGAAGTCAAGGGCTGGGATATGAAATTGCAAAACAATTCGTGACCGAAGGCGCAAATATTATGCTATGCGCCCGAAATATTGATTCACTGCATACTGCACAGCAAGAATTGAACAAGGACACATCAAAAGTCCTCGTCAAAACATGCGATATTTCCAAACTCGATCAAGTCGAAGATTTAGTTGCAACAACATTAGAAGCATTCCAGAAAATTGATATCCTGGTTGCAAATGCAGGCGTTTACGGTACCAAAGGTCCCATCGATGAAATTAATTGGGATGAATGGTCTCGCGCTATCGATATCAATCTTAAAGGCACTGTCATTCCTTGTCGTTCCGTATTACCTCATTTTAAAAAAAATAAGGCGGGAAAAATTATCATACTATCCGGCGGAGGTGCCACAAAACCCATGCCTTACATGAGCGCCTATGCTGCATCAAAAGCAGCGGTCGTCAGATTTGCTGAAACCCTGGCTGAAGAAGTAAAACATTTTAATATTGATGTCAATACGGTGGCGCCGGGTGCATTAAACACACGTTTACTCGATGAAATCTTGGAAGCAGGACCAGACAAAGTCGGAAAATCATTTTACGAACAATCATTAAAACAAAAAAATCAAGGCGGCACTCCTCTTCACGTGGGAGCAAATTTATGCACTTTTCTTGCATCGAAGGAAAGCAACGGTATCACAGGAAAATTAATTAGTGCCGTGTGGGATCCTTGGAAAAATTTACCCGACTATATCGATGAATTACAAGATTCTGATATTTATACCTTGCGTCGTATTATACCTCAAGATAGAGGAAAAAATTGGGATGACATTAAATGAATATTGCCATCATTGGATGTGGTTTAATAGGCCAAAAGCGCGCAAAAAATTTAGCTCATGGTAAATTAGTCGCTTGTGTTGATCAGCATGTGGAAAAAGCACATGCATTAGCCAAACAATTCTCCGATTGCATAGCTTACACAGATTGGCGTGAAGTTATCGATAGAAAAGATGTCGATATCGTCATTATTGCGACCCTACATGCAACACTGGCTGATATCAGTTTAGCTGCTGCTATTTCAGGTAAGCATATATTAGTTGAAAAACCAGGCGCAAAACACGCTGAAGAACTATCTCCTGTCATAGCTGCCGCAAAAAAATCTGGTAGTCTCATTCGAGTAGGTTTTAATCATCGCTATCATCGCGCATTTCAGAAAGCGAAAGAATTAGTCGCGGAAGACGCTTTGGGGGAACTCATGTTTATTCGTGCACGATATGGTCATGGTGGACGAGTAGGCTATGAAAAAGAATGGCGTGCCCAGCCAGCATTATCAGGCGGCGGCGAACTTATTGATCAAGGTATCCATTTAATTGACCTTGCCCGCTGGTTTTTAGGCGATTTTAATGATATCCAAGGTCATGCTCATACCTATTACTGGGATATGCCTGTCGATGATAATGGTTTTTTATTGCTTAAAACGCCTAAAAAGCAAGTTGCCTTTTTACATGCAAGCTGTACCGAATGGAAAAATTTGTTTTCTTTTGAGATTTACGGTCAGAAAGGCAAACTAGATATTAACGGTTTGGGAGGAAGCTATGGCGTTGAACGCCTAAGTTTCTATAAAATGTCTGCCGACATGGGGCCGCCTGAAACATTGATATGGGAATATCCTATGGCCGATAACTCTTGGGAAGTGGAATTTAAAGAGTTTCTTGACGATATTAAAGTCCAGCGTCAACCTGAAGCAAGCATTCATGATGCATATGCTGCATTAAAAATAGTAGAACAAGTTTATAGGACATCCAATTATGATCATCGTTCGTAGTCCATTACGTATTTCACTCGGTGGAGGTGGAACCGATCTTCCATCCTATTATCGTGATCACAGCGGTTTTCTTATCGCAGCCGCTATTGATAAATACGTTTACATAACTTTACATCAAACTTTCGTTCAAGAGTTAATCATTAAATATTCTAAAATGGAGCGTGTAGAACATATTGATCAAGTCGAACATCCTATTATTCGAGAAGCTTTACGTCACCTGAATGTCAGCGCTCCTCACCTTGAAATCACTAGCATGGCAGATATTCCGGCAGGCACTGGTCTTGGGTCTTCAGGAAGCTTTACCACTGGATTACTAAAAGCTTTACATACGCTGAAAAAAAATTTAATTCACCCCAAAGAACTTGCGGAAGAAGCCTGCCATATTGAACTTAATCTTTTAAAAGAACCTATTGGCAAACAAGATCAATATATTGCAGCCTATGGCGGACTCACTTGTTTTAAGTTTTTACCCGACCATCAAGTCGAAGCATGGCCGCTTAAAATAGATCAAGAAACACTTTTTAATCTTGAAGATAATTTATTATTATTTTTTACGGGTTATTCACGTTCTGCATCGGATATTTTGCGAGAGCAAGATCAAAAAAGTAAAACCCATGACCAAGACATGATAGCGAATTTACATTTTATCAAAGAACTCGGCTTTCAAAGTAAAGATGCCTTAGAAAAAGCAGATCTTCACACTTTTGCAGAACTTATGAATGTACATTGGGAACATAAAAAGAAACGCTCAGGACAAATGAGTAATACCAAAATTGATGCATGGTATAACCTGGCACGTCAATATGGCGCATTAGGCGGTAAAATGATAGGCGCAGGCGGTGGAGGTTTTCTAATGTTTTATGCCGAAGACAAAATAAAACTCAGACATGTCATGCGAGAAGCGGGATTACATGAGGTGCGATTTCGTTTTGATTTTTTAGGTACGCAAGTTATTGCACAATCTTAAAGTGAATTTTACATACAAGGTTATCTTCATGAATGCACTAAACCCAGCTTGTTTAATCTGCCACGAAAAACATTTACATTATAATTTTTCATTAAACAAATTCCGCGTAGAAGAATGCCCTAATTGTGGATTAATGAGACTAAACCCTCAACCTACTGATGAAGAATTAGCAGATATTTATGGAAAAAATTATTTTCTTTTTAGCGGCAACAATGAAACTGAGCAACATACAAACACGCTAAAATCTCTTACAGCCGATCATTATCTAAACTTATTAGAATCTTATCAAGGCAGCAAACTTACGGGGCGATTATTAGAAATAGGCTGTGGCCAAGGCGATTTTCTTGTCAGAGCTGCTGCCAGAGGATTGCATGTCACTGGCGTTGAATATTCTACTTATTCTGTAGAGATAGCTCAAAAAAAATTAGGTGATCGCGGCACAGTATATTGTGGTGAAATAAATCAAATCATAGCTTTAAATGAACGTTTTGATATTATTGTATTTGCCGATGTGCTAGAACATGTTCGTGATCCCCGCATTTTTTTAACTCAAATTCATGCATTATTATCTAAAGATGGAATCGTTGTTATTGCTGTACCGACTCTCGATTCTTTCTCAGCACGTTTTATGAAAAGTCGATGGGTTGAATTCAAGCAAGAGCATCTTTGGTATTTCTCCACGAGTACATTAACCCGATTATTGCATAGTGAATCTTTTGCAGAAATCAAAATAAAACCCGCAAAAAAATTCTTAAGTTTTGATTATATTGCCGAACATTTTGAACATTACCCAGTCAAAATGTATACTACGATAACTCGCCTAATTAAAAAAATATTACCTCATGCTATCAGAAGGTATCCCTTACATATCACAGCAAGCGGTGTCATAGCCTTCGCAAAACGACAAGAACAGCAAAAATCCAAAAAATTATCTGTTCTTATGGCGGTATACAATGAAGCTAATTCCGTTAAAAACGCCATAGAAACTGTTTTGCAGAAAAAAATAACGGATATTGAAATTGAATTGATCATCATTGAAAGCAACTCAACCGATGGTACTCGTAAAATAGTTCGCGAATATGAACATCATGAAAATATCAAAATCATACTGCAAGACAAAGCATGTGGGAAAGGAAATGCCATTCGTGCTGGACTACAACATATCAGTGGAGATTATGTTCTCATTCAGGATGCCGACTCTGAATATGATATAGAAGACTATGATGCACTTATTGAACCACTTACATCAGGAAAAGCTGCTTTTGTATTAGGGGCAAGACATGGTGGAAAAGCATGGAAAATGCGTCAATTTCAAGACCAACGGCTAGCCGGACATTTTTTAAATTTAGGTCATTGGTTTTTTACGACTTTAGTGAATATAGTTTATGGACTACGCTTAAAAGATCCTTTTACGATGTATAAAGTTTTTCGTAGTGATTGTCTGCGGGGCATACATTTTGAATGTAATCGTTTCGATTTTGATTATGAACTTTTAATTAAACTTGTTAGAAATGGATACAAACCTATCGAAATACCGGTTAATTACCGTTCCAGATCATTTAAACAAGGTAAAAAAGTCCGTATTTTTCGCGATCCACTGACATGGTTTATGGCTATTGTTAAATTTCGTTTTAAAAAAATTTAGGATTATCATGATTGAAGCAACCTTAAATTATCTTCTCATGCATTATCTACAAATACTAAAATTTGTTGTGGTAGGAGTTACCACATTTTTTATTAACTTAAGTTTTTTTCACCTTTTTTTTGGAGTACTAAACATTGATTATGAAATAGCTATTTCTTTTTCATATCTCATCACAGTCTTATCACATTTTACTCTACATCGAGTTTTTACTTTTAATGTAAAAAATCAGTTTTTAACTGGAAATGCTGTGAAATATCTTGGTATGCTTGGTCTTAACTATGTCATCACCCTCACCGCCATGTGGTTAGTTGTCAATGTTGCAACATACTCCCCTTATTTTGGAGTGATAGCATCCACAGGCTTGACAGCTTTTACCAGCTTTTTTGTGATGAAGTATTTTGTATTTAATAAAAGGGACTCGCTATGAAACCTATGTCAGCATTAAAAACTAAACTCTTTGCAGACGGCGCAGATAAATCCGGCATGCTAGAGATGTATCGCAATCCCATGATCAAAGGCTTTACGACTAACCCAACACTCATGCGAAAAGCTGGAATCACAGATTACAAAGCATTTGCTTTAGATATTTTATCTGTCATTAAAGACAGACCTATTTCATTCGAGGTGTTTTCTGATGATTTTGATGAAATGCATGATCAAGCCCAGGAAATTGCACGTTGGGGAAAAAATGTCTACGTCAAAATTCCTGTGACTAATACTAAAGGTCAATCTGCTTGCTCCTTAATAAAACATTTAGCTCACGCTTCTGTTAAACAAAATGTCACTGCTTTAATGACTCTTGAACAAGTACAAGATGTGACAAACGCATTATCTCAGGGACCATCTTCTTATGTTTCAGTCTTTGCTGGAAGAATTGCAGATACCGGCCGCGACCCTATGGATATCATGAAAGCTTCTATGGAATGCCTAAAACCTTATCCTCAATTAGAACTCATTTGGGCAAGCCCGCGAGAATTATTTAATGTATTTCAAGCAGATCAAATCGGCTGTCATATCATTACAGCTACTAATGACATTCTTAAAAAGTGCGAACTTGTTGGAAAAGACTTGCAAGAATATTCTCTGGAGACAGTTAAAATGTTTTATGATGATGCGGTTAAAGCAGGATTTTCTTTAGAAATAGCTGAGTTTGCATGATATTGATCTTTTTTGGTTTAAGTAGATTTGCTGGATTACTCCAGCAAATCTACTCAAACCCCGATTTTTTTGTCGTGTACTAAGAAGATTTATAAACACAAAACGACCATACTAAGCAGCCAACGCTTTTAATACTGCTTTAGGTGCTTTTTCTATTACTTTAAGAAAATTACGGGCTATGGTTGTTGGTTTGCGTCTGTGTTGCTCCCATTCTTGGATGGTTCTTATACTGACGCCAAAGTAACTGGCAAATTCTTTTTGCGATACATGTAATTTTTTACGAATTGCTTTAACATCGATTTCGCTTGGTGGATGTACCCGCTTAAATTTCTTTAATTGTGTTCTGGTTAAAGGCTTATTGTCGGGGTCAGACTTCGCGGCCACAATAATTTGCTTCTCTGTTAAAGACTTTACTTTACTCCAATTTGTTTTATCTTTGGGCATTTTCTTCATAGTATCCTCTTTCATTTTTGCTAGCTCGCCTAGCAGATATAATTCTCTTTTTACTTTTTCGTACTGTATAAATTAATGAAATAACAACCCCATGTACTATCCCTATTGTTTGCAGTCTTTCTTCGTCATTGCGGAAACTTGAACGCTCAATCCGAGCTGGATCGTCAAATATTTTAATAGCACCAACAAAATCAATCCCATGCTTTTTGAGATTAAGCTCTCTTTTTTCATCGTCCCATTCAAAATCTTTCATATCTTTAATTATACGTCAAAGACGTACATACTGTCAACAACAATAATTGCACAAGATCATCCATGCTTTACATGCACCAAAGTATAACCATCCATAGCTACCTGAGCAAATGTGTTATTTTTTGGTACATAGTCACCAATCACTAAAACCCACTCTTTATCTTTTGGCGTTTTAGAAAAATCATACTTACTTTCAGCAGGAATTCCTTCACAAGAAGCTTTTGCATTATCCAGATAAAACAAGGAACGATATAAACCTGCCAGATGAGTTCCTACAATTAACACCTTAGATCGTTCCTGAACAGGTACATAAAGTCTGGTAAAAATACCTGCTTTATCAAAAACAGTAGGTTCAATACTTTTCCGAAACTGTTGATGAATATAATACATCGAATAAACTATAAATATCGGCATCATCACATATATAAATAATTTTGCACCCTTTCGTGGGGCATATATCCATAACATAAGCGATGATAAAGAAAGAAGAGCTAAACTTTTAAATAAAACTGGATTATCAAGAAAAACTGCAAGCTCTGGGCAATCAATATAGCTGGGAACATAGGCACCAAACCTATTTAACACCGCATAAATTAATACCGACCCAACGATAAATCCAATAATGACTCTATACTTAACATTTCCTATATTTGTTGGTTCCATAGAAAACTGTGATGCTGCAATAATAAACATCAAAGGAAAGACAAAATTATAGTAACGCATGCTAATTCTATATATCGATTCGTAAGGTCCATAATTGACTGTAGATGCTGCAAAAAAACCAATCGCTACAATCAGCGTAAACAATATCATCAAAGTAAAGAATGCGATTTTTTGCGCTGGCTTTATGTTAGCCCCAACATTTCCCAACATACTGCATGCAGCTGCAATAGATACACTAAAAATGGCAAAAATAACTAGCAGATGCCCTTTCATATTAATTAACGCGAGTGACAACAGCTCCATATAATGCTTTTTGTCTGATGTTGCTGAATCCGCCATAGAAGTATATGTCACTCCAAAGAGGGTAATACCAGACTTACCTGCCAGCATATATCCAACAAAAAACTTTATAAGCAAGGTAAATGCAATAAAACAACTTGCACTCAAGAATGTTTGCCGCATCCATGGCTTGTTATTTTGCTTTTTAATGTAAAATATATATAACAGTATCGCTGGAATAAGAAGCAAACCATGCGGTTTTATTAAAGAAACTATTCCTAATATGATACCCGCCAAACACCACGAACTTACGCTTGACTCTGCATCAAGTCTCAAAACAAACCATGCAAATATCCAGAATGTCATATAATAAGTCGACTCTGGCATGAAGTAGGCTGTATAACTATTAACAGGACTTAAAAGAGCTAATAAAGCAATAAAACATGCCGCGTTTTTAGTGCATACTTGCCTGGCAATGGAATAAATAAACGGTGTTGCAGCTACATAAAAAAAACTATTCAGCATTCTTGCACAACCAAGAAATCCATCACCGCAATAGTTCATTTTTTTAAAAATAGCAAAATATAAATAATTAGGGAGCGGCGCGTCTTTGAATGGAAGAATTCTGGAATACAAGCTATAACCATATTCATCAGCAAAAACTAATGGATATATACCCATATTTCTAACAAGAAGTAGGAAAAATACGATGATCATCAAAAAAAAGAGAGCGTGTTTTTTTATTTCATCCATCCAGTTTAAATCTTTATAGAACACGAAAACTTCCTTAAATAAAAAGACGATGTATATTAGAATAAATTTTCTATGAACTCAATCAAGAGATAAGAAAAATTCATTTGACAATCCGGTATTTTACATGTAAATTTCGTACACAGCCCCCGAAATTTACATATGGAAAACTAATGTGAAAAGAAATATATCGAATAAAATCAATACATTACTTTCCATGTTTCCAGCGGTGGCTATTATTGGCGCAAGGCAATGTGGGAAAACGACTCTTGCAAAAGCTCTACGACCAGATTGGCTTTATATGGATTTAGAAAAACCTTCTGATTTTAATCGCATTGATCTTGATCCTGAGTTTTTTTTACAACAAAATCCCGAACATATTATTTTTGATGAAGCACAGCTTTCTCCAACGTTATTTGAAGTGCTGCGCGGCATCATAGATAACGATCGCAACAAACCTGGGCGTTTTATTATTACAGGTTCAAGCAGTCCCGAATTACTCACGCACATTTCAGAAACTCTGGCAGGCCGTATTGCAACCATTGAGCTTGGAACCTTAAAAACCAATGAAATCTTTGATAAACCTTTAAGTTCATTTTATCAATTATTTGAAAATCCATTATCGGCAACTTTTTTTGATCATTTGCCGCCTGCTGCATTAAGTTTGAAAAATATTCAACAAGCATGGTATCAAGGAGGTTATCCTGAGCCTGTATTAAAAAAATCAAAAACGTTTTATTTACAATGGATGGAAAATTACGAAAACACCTATATTTATCGTGATATTGCAAGGCTCTATCCGCGTTTAAATAAAGTTGCCTATCAACGATTTTTAGCTATGTTATGTAATTTGTCGGGCACCGTACTCAACAAATCAGATATAGCGCGCGCATTAGAAGTGGGCGAAAAATCCGTTCGAGAATTTTTAACTATCGCTGACGGTACATTTTTATGGCGTCAATTATATAGTTACGAGAAATCAACCACAAAAAGTCTTGTTAAAATGCCAAAAGGACATATACGTGACACTGGCTTATTACATACTTTGTTACGCATTACTGATGAACAACAATTGTATCGTGATCCTATCGTTGGGCGTTCTTTCGAGGGTTTTGTCATAGAAGAGCTCATCAAAGGATTGCAATCATTACTTGTGACTCATTGGCAACCGTTTTATTATCGTACACGTGGAGGAGCTGAAATTGATTTAATTCTTGAAGGTCCCTTCGGAACCCTGCCTGTTGAAATAAAATATGGCACTAAAGTCACCAGCAGCCAATTAAAATCACTAGAAAACTTTGTCATTGATAATCATTTACCTTTTGCACTTTTAATAAACCAAGCTGATAAAGCTTATTGGCTAAATCGACATATTTTCCAATTACCTGCAAATTATTTGTAATCTTATGCCATATTATATTAAAATTGCCGCTTTTAGCCTCATCATAAAGGTAGTTGCTTCATGGAAAAAATAGCTCTCATCACAGGAATCACTGGCCAAGACGGCTCTTATTTAGCTGAACTTTTATTAAACAAAGGTTATATTGTGCATGGCATTAAACGCCGGACTTCGCTTTTTAATACCGATCGCATTGATCATTTATATCAAGATCCGCATGTCAAAAATTGCCGCCTATTTTTACACTATGGTGACATGACAGATTCCACAAGTTTGATTCGTATTATCCAACAAGTGCAACCGGATGAAATTTATAACCTTGCGGCACAAAGTCATGTGGCGGTTTCTTTTGAAGAACCCGAATACACAGCCAATGCGGATGGTATCGGCACATTACGTATGTTAGAAGCCATTCGGATTTTAGGCTTGCAAAAAAAGACGCGTTTTTATCAAGCATCCACGTCAGAACTTTATGGTTTAGTACAAGAAGTTCCACAAAAAGAAACAACACCTTTTTACCCACGCTCGCCTTATGCAGCAGCCAAACTCTATGCTTATTGGATTACTGTCAATTATCGCGAAGCGTATGGGATTTATGCCTGCAATGGTATTTTATTTAATCATGAGTCGCCCGTACGCGGTGAAACTTTTGTCAGCCGTAAAGTGACGCGTGGTTTAGCACGTATCAAATTAGGGCTGCAAGATTGTTTATATATGGGTAATCTTGATGCAAAACGTGACTGGGGCCATGCAAAAGATTATGTCGAAATGCAATGGCTTATGTTGCAACAAAATCAGCCTGAAGATTATGTCATTGCCACGGGCAAACAATATACGGTTCGTGAGTTTATTCACAGTGCAGCTCAAAAACTCGATCTTGTCTTACGATGGGAAGGTGAAGGTGTGAATGAAAAAGCTTATGACACATCCGGTCGTTGCATGATTGCTGTTGATCCACGTTATTTTAGACCTGCTGAAGTCGAATCTTTACTTGGCGATGCAACCAAAGCAAAAGAAAAACTAGGCTGGACGCCAAAAATATCATTCGATCAACTGGTCAGTGAAATGGTGTATGAAGATTTACGCGCTGCGCAATGTGATGATTTGATGAAAGAACATGGGTTTCCGGTGTTTGATTATCATGAATAATGCCTAACCCAACCACCGCAACTCATCCGTGTTTCTGACCCACGGGTTAAGTTTTTGAGCTTTTTCAGGCATATTGTTTTTAGCAAGTTTTGCTGAAGAAACGACGGGATATTTACCATAAGTTAATACATACCAATCTCGCCCCTTATGCTGAGTAAGCGCATAATAGGTCGCTTTTTGCAATTTTAAACGCGATTGTAATTCTTTAACATCATCTAATTTATAGCTGCCAAATAATTGCAATGTAAACTTTTCTTTTTCGATTTTTTTCACAACAGATTCAGGAACTGGCTTAATATCTTTTAAAGACATTAATACTTCGTCTTCTTTATTTTCTGGCGTTGCTTTAACGGCCATACGCAAAGGATCTTGCTCCGCTTTATTTTCTTTTTTCACAGAAGCCATTTTCTTTTGAATCTCAGGATCTTTTAAAGACTCAGCTAGAATACTTTCGGAATAACGTAATTTGTTTGATTTTTTTAAGGGTGTATCATAGGATTCTGATTTGTTTTTTTCAATGAGTATCAATGCTTTTATCGCAGGCCTATACATTTGTTTGGCCGCTTGATTTATCCAAAAAAGCCCGGACTCTTTATGTGCTTCTATTCCTATACCATAATAATACATATAACCGACGGCATATTGTGCTTCAGGACTGCATTTGACTGCCAAGGGCAGTAATTGTATAAAAGCTTGTTTGAAATTGCCCGAATCAAATGCGACTTTGCCAGACTGAACTTCTTCTGCCATTCTAGCTGATGCGCAAGCTAACAATAGACTTGAAAAAAATATAATAAGTATCAATCGACCCCGCTTTACCATCTAACCCTCACGCAAATAACTTATCAGGCATCTCTTGAAAAGATAAGGGCTGGCGTTGCAATGGCAACTTTTCCAAGCGCCCAGCATTTTCTAGTATAACCCCATCCTCAGTAATTGCATCAACCTTCACTCCAATCGGCAGCGTATCGCCCACAAGATAAACTTTTCCTACCTGATTTGCCTCAGAAATAATCACACTCGATTTATGATCAGGCACAGCGCGCACCACGCCAATCAAACGCAATTGCAAGCTAGTCACAGGTAAAATAGAAGTATCTGCCGATTTAGCAGCATTACCAAACAAATGCCACTCCGGAATCTGTTGAATTAAATCTGAACTTTGTGCTGGATGAGGCAAATCCATAATAATGGCTTGGGCCTTAGTCAGTTTACTATCGGAATACCAAGTTAAAGGAGTTTGAATAATGGTAACTAAAAATAATAAACACACTATAGTCAACGCAGCCCAGCATAAACGCCGACCCCACAAACCTGTCAAAAAAGGTGACACTATATTATTGAACATCATTGAAGCCTCTAAAACTATTGTATCCAAGTCGCCGCCTGCTTTGCAAAATAAGTCAAAATAGCATCGGCGCCAGCACGTTTAATCGCAATCAATGATTCCATGACCACAGCCTTTTCATCTAACCAACCTCGTTCTGCCACCGCTTTCAACATGGCATATTCACCACTGACCTGGTAAACAAAGGTAGGAGCACGGAATGTTTCTTTGGTTTGTTGAACAATATCTAAATAAGGCATACCTGGTTTAATCATCACGATATCAGCGCCTTCTTGTAAATCCATGGCGACCTCATGTAAGGCTTCATCTTTATTACAGGGGTCCATTTGATATTGATATTTATCTGCCTGACCGAGAGCACCTCTGGAACCCACTGCATCACGAAAAGGACCATAAAAATTTGAAGCATATTTTGCAGAATAGGCAAGAATACGCGTATGGGTAAAATTTGCTGCTTCGAGTGCTTCACGAATAGCCCCTATACGTCCATCCATCATATCTGAAGGTGCGACAATATCTGCGCCGAACGAAGCATGCGAAAGTGCTTGCTTCACAAGTATCGCTGTCGTTTCATCATTCAAGACATAACCTTTATCATCTATGATACCGTCTTGACCATGTGAAGTATAAGGATCCAAAGCAACATCCGTGATAATACCCAAATCAGGATATACCTGTTTCAATTGACGCACGGCTGTTTGTATCAAACCTTCAGGATTATAAGACTCTTCGGCGAGCAAGGACTTTTTACTATGGTCTATCACTGGAAATAAAGCAATCGCTGGTATTCCTAAATTAACCAGTTCTTCGGCTTCTTTTAATAATAAATCCACACTCATTCTGGCTATACCAGGCATGGATAAGATAGACTCTAGCCGATTTTGACCCTCTAATATAAACATAGGATAAATCAAATCGTCTACAGTAAGCTTGGTTTCCGCCATCAAACGACGCGAAAAGGGGGCTTGCCGCATACGTCGCATGCGGGTGTATGGAAATCGGCGATTAGTTGTCATATTATTGCCCAGAAATAATAGGTTTGTATTATACTATGCAGATGAAATCAAACATAGCTGTCTACTCCACTACCCAAGACTTAGTAGCTTACGCCAAAACTCTCGCAGAACATCTACAATTGCCATTATTAAGCCATACCGAGGAGCATTATCCCTACTTACTGCTAGTCACACCCGAATATATTGGCTTAAAAAAGCAAGCATCCACATCACAGCCTGTTTATATTGATTTTTTAACAAAAAAATGGCGACTGCGCCTGCGTAAGCTTTCTATTAAAAATGAAGCACTTGCACGAGCCCTAGGCTTAAAAAACTGCTTAAAAAATCAAAGCCGCCCGACGATTGTCGATGCCACAGGAGGCTTAGCACGTGATAGTTTTATTATTGCGTCCTTAGGCTTTGATCTTATCTTATTAGAACGCTCACCCATCATATATACGCTAATTCATGATGGCATTAAACGAGCAGAACGAGATCCTGGTATGCATCATATCACTAAACGGTTACAAACTGTGCAAACCGACGCTATTATATGGCTTAATCAGCTAAAAGACCAAGATAAACCCGATATTATTTATATCGACCCCATGTTTCCTGAGAAGAAAAAATCCGCTCTTCCCAAAAAAGAAATGCTTATCTTTCATGATATTGTAGGCGATGATCAAGATGCTGAAAACTTACTTTATACCGCTCTTACTTGTGCCGCAAAACGGGTTGTGGTAAAAAGACCCCGGCTTTCAAATTATTTAAAAGCATCATGTGCTCCCTCTTTTTCACTAACCGGTAGCAGCTGTCGATTTGATATTTATTTAAAATAGAGGTATGGATGGAAATAATCCACTTTTTGTTAGATTTTATATTACACCTTGATAAACATTTAATTGCTTTTGTTAGCGCCTATGGACAATGGACTTATATCTTATTGTTTATCGTTATTTTTTGCGAAACCGGTATTATTTTTACCGCTATCTTACCAGGCGATTCGCTATTATTTGCAGCAGGAGCACTGACAGCAAGCTTAGGAGACGTGCTTAATATACATGTTTTATTCTTATTATTGACCACTGCCTCTATCGCAGGCAATGGGCTCAACTATTTTATAGGCAAATCATTAGGGCCTATGATCTTTCGCTCTAAACGCTCTTTACTTTTTAACCCGAAAAACATTGAAAAAACGCACGCTTTTTTTGAACGTTATGGTGGAAAAGCCATTATTATTGCGCGATTCATGCCTATTTTTCGAACATTTGCGCCCTTTGTGGCAGGAATAGGCTATATGACTTATCGTCAATTCTTTATATATAGCGTTATTGGCGCGATTTTGTGGATAGGGACGCTGGTGTATGGAAGTTATGTATTTGGAAATATCCCTATCGTTAAGGAAAATTTTTCCTTAGTCATTGTTGCTATTATCATTTTGTCTATTACACCAGCATTATTTGAAATAGTGCGTAGAAAATATAAAAAGAAACAACTTGCTAATTCGGGGAATATTTCATAGTAATTGTTACTAACATCTGGTATCTTCTTACATCTAGACAAAACATCTATCAACCACCAAAACGAAGGAGCACTGAATAGTATGGATCTTCGAAAAATCCGCAAACTTATCGAACTTATCCAAGAAACTGGAATAGCTGAAATTGAAATCCGCGAAGGTGAAGAATCAGTGCGCATTAGCCGCGAAAGCACCAAAGTAAGCGCCCCCGTCTATACAACACCCGCACCTGCAACAACCCATGTCGTCTCTGAACCACCAAAAACAACAGTCGCAGAAATCCCCGTAACCGCCGATCTACATTCGAATAAGCATGCGGTAAAAGCACCTATGGTTGGGACCGTTTATCTTGCTCCATCGCCTGGCGCCAAAGTATTTGTGAATGTTGGACAAACGGTAAAAGCGGGTGATGTTTTGTGCTTAATTGAAGCCATGAAAATGTTTAATCAAATTGAAGCTGATAAGGCTGGCACTATCTCATCCATTCTAGTTGATAGCGGCGCTCCTGTTGAATTTAATCAACCCTTATTTGTGATTGAATAACAGGATACATACCATGTTAGATAAAGTTGTCATTGCCAATCGCGGCGAAATTGCCTTACGTATACTGCGTGCATGCAAAGAATTAGGTATCAAAACTGTCGCGGTACATTCTACCGCTGATCGCGACCTCATGCATGTACGTCTCGCTGATGAATCCGTTTGTATTGGACCGCCACCGCCTTCCGAAAGCTATTTGAGCATACCCGCTATCATCAGTGCTGCAGAAATCACTGATGCAGTTGCGATACATCCTGGTTATGGTTTTTTAGCTGAAAATGCGAGCTTTGCTGAACAAGTCGAGAAAAGCGGCTTTATTTTTATAGGGCCAAAACCCGATAGCATACGTCAGATGGGCGATAAGGTAGCCGCTATTCAAGCGATGAAATCGCTGGGGATTCCTTGCGTTCCAGGATCCAGCGATCCTATAGCTGATGACGATGCAGCAACTATGCGCATGGCACGTGACATTGGTTATCCTATCATTATTAAAGCGGCTGGAGGCGGCGGTGGCCGTGGAATGCGCGTCGTACATACCGAACCGCATTTATTAAATGCGATCGCCATGACTCGAACCGAAGCACGCGCAGCCTTCAATAACGACAAGGTATACATGGAAAAATACCTGCAAACACCGCGTCATATTGAAATTCAAGTCATAGGCGATGGCCAGGGTAATGCTGTGCATTTAGGTGAACGTGATTGTTCTATTCAGCGTCGCCACCAGAAAATCATCGAAGAAGCGCCAGCACCCGGCCTCACCCCCGAACAGCGTGAAGCCATAGGCGAACGTTGCGCGAAGGCATGTCGTGACATGAATTATCGCGGTGCTGGAACCTTTGAGTTTCTTTATGAAAATAATGCGTTTTTTTTCATTGAAATGAATACTCGTATCCAGGTTGAGCACCCCATCACCGAAATGATCACGGGCATCGATATCGTCAAAGAACAGTTACGTATTGCTGCAGGCCATAAACTTTCCCTATCGCAATCCGACATTAAAATCAAAGGCCATGCTATTGAATGCAGAATCAATGCCGAAGACCCGCGCTCTTTTGTGCCATGCCCTGGCACGATTAGTCATTTTCATGCGCCGGGCGGCCCAGGAATACGCCTGGACTCACATATTTATAGTAGCTATAAAGTGCCGCCATTTTACGACTCATTAATCGCTAAAGTCATTGCATATGGTGACAATCGTGAAATAGCTCTCGCTCGCATGCGAAATGCTCTGGATGAAATGGTTGTCGATGGCATCAAAACCAATATACCTTTACATCAGGATATTTTACGCGGCAATACTTTCCAAAAAGGAATAGTAAATATTCATTATCTCGAACAGTGGTTGAATTTATAAAATGCCCTGGAAAGAATTACATATTATCACCACCGCCGATAAAGCCGATGCCATCAGCGATCAATTATCAAACTTTGGGGCAAACGCCATTACTTTTCGTGATGGCGGAGATGATCCTATTTTTGAACCTTCTCTTAATACCCCTAGAATTTGGGCAAAAACCATTGTCATAGGTTTATTTGATAACACGCTAGATATCTCACCTTTACTCGAACAACTCAGTGATTATGTTGTTCATATGATAGATATTCCTGATGAAGACTGGGTACGACGCTCCCTCGATAGCTTTAAGCCTATGAAATTTGGGAAAAAATTATGGGTATGTCCTAGCTGGCAAACCCCGCCCGATCCTGATGCTATCAATCTCATACTGGACCCAGGACTTGCATTTGGAACAGGTTCACATCCAACCACATCGCTTTGTTTAGCGTGGCTAGATGAAAATATACAGTCAGAACAACAAGTTATAGATTATGGCTGCGGATCTGGAATATTAGGTATAGCCGCACTTAAATTAGGTGCTAAAAGCGTTTTCGCTATTGATCATGATATACAAGCCTTAGAATCCGCCAACCATAATAGTCGACAAAATGACTTCTATCCTCCTGTTTTTACTACTTTTTTGCCAGAAAATATGCCCGATATTAAAGCCGATTTGGTGATTGCTAATATTCTCGCACAACCTTTATTAGAACTTGCTCCAAAATTAGCTTCATTAACATGTTTCGGTGGTAAAATATTACTTTCTGGTATATTATATGACCAGGTAGAGGGCATTAACAATGTTTATAAAAATTGGTACATTATGCAACATCCTATTTCTAAAGGGGAATGGGTAAATTTGGTAGGAATTCGCGCAAACAACATTTGATCGAACAACGACCAATAGTGTATAATCTCCACTTGAATAACATTTACCCTTTTGCTTACTTGTACATTATTTATTGAGAGACAACGCTATGAATAGTAATTTGATGGAAACAACAGAAACGGCTCAGAATTCACAATCGTCGTTTATTGTTGCACATAAGAACCAACCGTTGCATGACAGTGTACGTCAAGCTCTTGAAAGCTATTTCGCCCAATTAAAGGGTCAAGCTCCTACCAATCTTTATGAAATGGTATTAGCTGAAGTTGAAGTTCCTTTGCTTGAAGCTGTTATGGAATACACCAAAGGTAATCAATCACGAGCAGCAATACTGTTAGGCTTAAGCCGAGGCACATTGCGCAAAAAACTCAAGATTTATGGTATGTTGGAATAGTAGAAATACTGTGACACAAAAATCCCGCTTTATGCGGGATTTTTTTTGCTTCTCCGACGGCCCTCGGTGTCATGCCAGCTAAAAGCATGCTGGCATGACAGGAGTCGCTACACCTCTCCCATTCCTTTGTGTATAATTAATCAAAGCAACAAGGAAAACTTGGTTATGCTCACAATAAAAAATGCAAATAATACAGAGGAACAACACGCAGATGATCTCGGATATAACCATAAAACCGAATCACAAATCCCCCTTTTTACGCTCACCAAAAATACCGCCTTAGACACGCACAACAACCAAACATTGTTGCATAGTAAATTTATTACACATACACCCATAGCAGGCGTGAATCCGCTCGTCGATGTAGCTGCTTACTTATTTTCCAGTATTGGAAAATTAACTTTTTTAAAGTCTCATCGAAGCCTACATAAATTACAAAAAGATCTCATCAATGAAATTAACACCTTCCAGGAAGCTGCAAAAAATCACGGTTACACCTCTGAATATATTTTAGTCTCCCGTTATGCAGTATGCGCCACACTTGATGACATCATCACAAACACAACATGGGGCGGCGAAGGACAATGGGACAATTACAGTGTACTCACTGTTTTTAACCAGGAAACACCACAACCTGATCGATTTTTTTTAATTTTGGAACGTATTATCAAGGACCCTGGACTGTATATTGATGTGATGGAATTTATGTATATTTGTTTGTGTTTAGGCTATAAAGGAAATTATCGTACGAGCCCTTATGGCAATTATCAATTAGAGAAAATTACTCATTCACTCTATAGACACATACGCAACTATCATGGTGATTTTCCTAAAGTACTCTCGCCTTTTCCAATAAAAGCGGCCAAAACATCCGTGACAAAATCGTCCAGCATTTCCTACACCTTCACATTCTTAACGACAGCAAGCGTCATTATGCTACTTTTTATTGGTTTCGGGTATATGCTGGATACATTTTCAAATCAGGCGTATCGAGAATTAATGCGCATTGGAAAATCGATTGTCTATGAAACCACTGTATAATTTTTTAAAAACCTATGCCATCACACTTATCTTTTTAGGATTATTGTCTCTTGTTATCTGGTTTAGGGGGCCGGAAATCCATTGGCATGATATGGCGCCTTTACAAGCCGAAGAGCAGCGTTTTTGTATTATTGTGCTTATTTGGTTAGCATGGTTATTAAAATTTATTTTTATTGATACTAATCCACATCATCATTTACAAAATATAACAACATCGCTACCACCTGAAGCGAAAAAAAAATTAGAACGCTTAAAAGGACGTTTTCTTGGTGCTATTGAATTTCTAACTAAAACGGTCATCACCAAACATGGCAAAAATGTCAATTTATTACGTTTACCCTGGTTTTTAGTGATAGGTCCAAAAGGTGCCGGGAAATCAACATTATTAGCAAATGCTAACATTAATTTTATTTTGTCTAAAAACTTCAAATCAGGCAATCCTAAAGCTATCACACAATCCGATATGTGCGACTGGTGGGTCACACGTGATCTTGTACTCGTTGATATTCCAGGCGTTTATTTATCTTCTAAAACAAGACACTCCCTACCATCTCATGCTATTTATCCTTTTTTATGGAGACATCTTTTACAACTTATTCATAGCTTTCATCAAAAAAATCCTGTGCAAGGTATTGTTATTGCATTGAATTTACCTGAAATTCTTAAATTTCATCGCCAGGAAAAAACACAAATCGTACAAGATTTAAAAAGACGCATCAATGAATTATTCGAACAATTTGGCAAACCACTGTCTATTCATCTCATTATTACCAAATGCGATTTAATTCCAGGGTTCTCTGAGTTTTTCAGCGAATACAGCATCGATGAAATCACTCAAACCTGGGGTGTGACGCTCCCACACACCACGAATGAAACCTTAGCGGATGCCTTAACGAAGCGATTTAATGCGTTGATCAAACGATTAAATACACAGCTCATATCAAGACTACATCAAGAAAGAAATATAGCTGCAAAACCTTATATCAAAGATTTTCCACTTCACATTGAGCGATTAAAGGAAGGCATCACTCAATTTATCAAAGCACTAGGGATCCCTGAGCTGCCATTACAAGGCGTCTATCTTACTAGCGGCACACAAGAAATAGAAAACGAACAAGCTACTTTTATACCTTTTACTCCAGGAACTACGACAGGATTTGATAATCAAACATTACAAATCATGTCCATGCCGCCACTGCCCACGCGCGCTTATTTTATAAAGCAACTTATTCTTCAACAATTACTGGCAAGCCCTCTTACCTCTGAAGAAAAAAAACCACAGTACTCATCATGGCAACGAAAAGTTGTCTATACAAGTTCCATCGGTGCAATCATCACTGCCAGTACTTTGCTAGGTTATGATTTTTATCAAGGACTAGAACAAAACGCTGTTATTAAAAGTCATCTTGCTGAATATCAAATAAGAATTCAGCAATCGAATAAAAAAGGCGAGCATTTAATTCAAACGCTGCCTTTATTAAATGTATTACAACAGGCAAAACAACATTCATCTGATACTTTTTCCCTTGCTTTTTATTCAAAAAAATCTCAACAAACCACCGAAGTGGTGTATGAGTCAGCCCTGCAAAATATCGTCATTCCAGAAATTAAAAAATATTTTGAAGCCTATTTAAGAGCACCCGAAAACAACGATGCGCCAGAAAAAATTTATCCTATTTTAAAAGCTTATTTAATGTTGGGTGACAAAGAACATTATCAAGCCGAGTATGTCACAAAAACATTATTGCAATTGATGCCTGATACGACGAACAAAGAAGCCATTGCTGCATTATCTGATCATATTCATCATGCCTTGGATAAAACACCTTTATCTATCAAACTAAATACCGGCTTAATCAACCAAACACGTAAATTATTACTTAATTTACCCATTACTACGCTTGGTTTTGTCATGTTAAATAATGATGACACTCTTACAAAAACTGCCATCGATTTAAGAAAGAATTTCAATCAAACTTCTATTTTTAATAATCCCATCATCACCAGTACTATACCATGGATGTATACTGCAAAAGGCTATCAGCAAATCACTCATGTCGAAATCCATCGAATCACCAACGAAGTACTGCATGGAAATTGGATATTAGGCATCAACACAAATCCGATGACGACACTTGCTTCAGAAGAACTCGCTCAACAACTACAAAATCAGTATATAACAAATTACATCGATATTTGGGAACGTCTCTTAGTCAATACTCAAATAAATACTCCACAAAACTTAACAGAAACCAATAAATTGATTAGCACGCTCATCAGTAATAATTCGCCACTATTAGTATTATTAGATATGTTTAAACAAAACACTTCCTTTGAGCCCATCCTGGCTGCAAGCCCGCGATTACAAAACTTAAGTTTATTATTAGCTGATGCGAATGCGAACCAAACCGGCGGCCTTTATGGAATATTTGTAGGTCTTAGACAATTACAAGCCTATCTCGACACCATGACACTCTCTTCTGATGTAAGCAAATCGACATTTGAAGCAACGGCCAAGCGCATGCAAGATCCAACGAAAGATCCATTAACTCAACTCCGCGCCATTGCTGAAACCAGTCCGGAACCTATGAAAACATGGCTCAAAAATATCACTAATAAAACCTGGCATTTTATGATAAGCGATACGAGTGCCTACATAGAAAAAATATGGCAGCAGAACATCATGCTCACTTATCACTCTCATATTGAGAACCGTTATCCTTTTAACCAAAGTGCGGCCGCAGAAGTTGATTTGCAACAATTCACCAACTTTCTAGGCCAAACTGGACAACTATCCAATTTCTACCAGGTTTATTTAAAACCATTTGTCACTGAAGTTCAGAAAAATCGTGAATGGCGCATGGTCGATAATGAAAAAATTGCCTTCTCTGACGCTATATTTGAAAAATACCAGCATATCACGGGTATACAGCGTGCTTTCTTCCCGAATGGTGATAATAAATTATATGTACCATTCACATTACAACCCGTTAATTTAGATAAATCCATGAAAAGTTTTACACTGAATATTAATGGACAGGAACTTCGCTATCAAAAAAACATGCCGCGGCTTATTAGTTGGCCGGGTAATCACAACAAACATGTAACTACGCTCAATTTCATCGCACCTAATGAACAGCTTATCAGTAATACCATTCATGGTGATTGGGGATGGTTTAAATTAGTCACTAAAGCCACCCATACCATACGTTCTCGTAAAGAACTTATGCTTAATTTTGAGGTCAATGGGCACGCTGCAAACTATATATTATTTACTCAAGGACCGATGAACCCATTTTTGCCGTTGAATCTTACTAAATTCCAATTGCCAGAGAAGTTGTAATTTCTTGCTTTTTTGTTGTACATCCCTCATGATACACTTTTCATCAAAATAACAATAAATTTGATGACGCAGCAGAGGAGAAGATGATGCATAATAAAACAAACATAGCAGGTATTACGACATTTGCATTAGTCATGCTCATCACGGGCGCCATTGATAGCATACGTAACTTACCCGCTACAGCTTTGTTTGGCAGTTCACTCATCTTCTTTTTTGCCTTTTCTGCCGTCATCTTCTTGATTCCGGCAGCCCTTGTTTCTGCCGAACTGTCATCACACTCGACTGAAAAAAGCGGCGTTTTTCATTGGATACATATGGCTTTTGGTGAAAAAATTGCATTTTTAGCTTTATGGTTACAATGGATAAACACCATGGTTTGGTTTCCCACCATACTTTCTTTTATCGCAGGAACTGCCACTTACATCATCAACCCAGAACTTGCTCAGAATAAAGCTTTTATTGTGAGTGTCATCTTGTCTACATTCTGGATTTTGACTTTAATCAACCTAAAAGGTTTGCATTTTTCCGCAAAATTTTCTAGCTTTTGTGCAATTATTGGCATGATTATTCCTTTGCTATTAATCATTGCACTCGCCGTATTATGGGTTATTCTTGGAAAACCTCTACAAATTAGTTTTGAAACCAGTGACATTTTTCCAACTTTAAAACACACTGAAAATTGGATTTCACTTACTGCTATTATGGCAGGGTTTTTAGGCATAGAACTTGCAACAGTTCACATCAATGAGGTTGCCAATCCCCAAAAAGCTTTCCCTAAAGCTTTATTCATTTCAACCATCCTTATTTTAGTGACGATGACACTAGGCTCACTTGCCATTGCCATCGTATTGCCCAAAGATGAAATCAATCTTGTCAATGGGGTCATGCAATTTTTTATGAACTTCTTTAATAACTATCACATGTCATGGATCATGCCTATCATTACTGCCATGATATTATTAGGCAGTCTAGGCGGTATCACAAGCTGGTTGATTTCACCTGCAAAAGGTTTATTACATGCAGCAGAGCTAGGTTTTCTACCGCCAGTATTTAGCCAAAAAAATGAGCGTGGTGTTCCTGCTAATTTGCTCATTACCCAGGCCATTCTTGTGAGTGTTATATGTTTAGCATTCTTATTTATGCCTAGCGTGAATGGTTCATATTGGTTATTGACTGCCTTAAGCACCCAACTTTATATGCTGATGTACGTCATTATGTTTGCAGCAGCCGTTATGCTAAAATACAAATTCGTTAAACAAGCACAAGCTTTCACCATTCCAGGTGGAAAATTAGGCATGTGGATCACCTCTTTATTAGGTTTGTGCGGCTGCGCAATCACCTTGTTTGTGGGTTTTATTCCACCCTCAAGCATAGATGTCGGCGGATTTTTTCATTACCGCGTTGTTTTTTGCAGCGGTTTGATAGCGATGGTGCTGCCTATTGTGTTTTTCTATTTTTATAAATGTAGGGTAGGTAAAGGAGCGCTTTTCAGCTCCGTGCCCACCAATTAGACTGGCAACTTTTTCACATCCGGATTTGCACCATACGCTTGCATAATTTCATCAATCAACTGGTCTACAATACCCAAATTACTGGTTTCTTCTATCACACCGCCTTGTTCCTTGATGGTAGCAAGACGCATCTCTATGAGTGATTTGACTGAACCAGATGGAAATAAATTTGCTAAAACTCGGCGGGCTTCTGCGGGTCCAAGTTTTTGATAAAGCTTGTTACGTGTATGTGCATCTTCAGCTGTGGTACTAAAAGCCCAAAGTTCAACCGGCCCTAATGTACTGGTTAAAAGTTGTGTGTTGATTCCGCTTTTTGTTGAAAATTGCGCCAGGAATGTCGCGCCTCCTTCACGTGGGCCATGCACCCGAGTCTTTAATGCGACACGAGCCGTCTCTGTCAAACCAAATATTTCGGTGGACCGTTTAATAGCTTGTTCAGGACCTGCATCCATAATAAAAATGGATGTTGCGAATTCAACCATCACAGGATCAAAGTCCTCTAATGCTTGTGATATCAATGCAATTTGCACGTTCCATTTTCTACCTTCGCGCATATCCAAAATCACTTGTTCTCGTACAGCTCGCGCCTTAGAGGTACGGTGAAATTCGTCATACACAAGCCGCTTTGGATCTTCACGTATTTCCATGACGCGTGCACGATGAAATTCACGGTAAGCTTCTGGAATATCCGTTAGAATATCTTCCGTTAAATAATAAGAACGGCCTAAGACATAACGAGCCAACATATACATCACTGCCGTTTGACGTTCCGCTGAATCACCGCCACTTTTTGCCACTTCGTCTAAATCGAGAGAAACAATACGTGCATCACCAATATCAAATTTTGATACGCCAGCCAGAATAGGATACTCACGGGTCGCGCTCGATATCATACGACTAAATGCCTGTATCAAAGGTTCGCCGGTTGGGGCCTTGACTAAACCATATAAATCTTCGACCGCTTGCGTGCGGCAGATCGCTGCAGCATCCGGCAATAATGGCATGGCATAACGTTGTGCAAGCAGTGCCTCATGATGAAAACCCGCCAAAAATAACGCATCTGTGACTTCCCACCATGTCGTATGATCATCCAGAACAAATCCGATCTCAGCCAAAATATCATCGACAATAGGCTCAATGCCTTTCGTATAAAGATGTGGTTTTGCATCATCCGCAAGATATTTATATAACTCATCCACAATAAGCCCCGCCATATCGGGAATGCCGTCATAAGGGCGCTCAGCACCTAAAGGCGTTGCCAAAAGCGTCATAAAATTAACCAAGAATCCACGCTCTTGTGCCGTTGGACGGCGGCATCCTAACTGCGTATCAAATGGGTTAATCGCATAATCGGGTGTCATGCGTAAGCGATGATAAGCCACCAGGTGTTTATTCGAAGCAGGTAACGCTTCTTTTAAAAGTGAAATCAAGCCACTGCTAGAAGGTCCAATGTCTACAATCGCAATCCTGGGTAAACGTTGTATCCCTGCAGATAAACAAAGTGCTAAATTAATCGTATTAGACAATACCGATTTACCAGAACCAGGACGTGCATACATTAAATCAATCCATGTCGTTTGCTGTACTGATCCGGGCTGATATGGCCAAGGCTTTCCATCTGGCGAACGCAATAATACAGCACCGTATTGCCATGCGGATGCAGGACGAGTAAACGGTAGCATGTAAACGACATCCGATAACGGTGCTAAGGAAGGTGTAGCTACACTATTGACGCTAAATCCCAATATCGTCGATGCCAATCCTGCAAAAACATCGCCGCTGACTTCTGAAACTTCACAAGAACCCCAGCCTTCCACTGCTTTTGCTAATTCTGCAGCTCGTGTTCTCAATAAACGTATATTACCTTCGGGAGCCCATGTAGCTAAACTTACCTGCAACCGTACTACCGCATCATCCGTATTGAGCTCAATCTGTTTCAATAACTTATCTGCATCACTTACCAAGGCATTTTGTGCTGATGTCCACGCCAACAAACCCGCCATAGCTGATTTAAAACGCATAGAGCCTGATGCGCCGCTTTCAATGAGATAAGACATACGCCATGGGACTTGCGTGGGCAACGTTCTCGCAAATAAACTAATAAAAGATTTTAATTCCTGCGGAAACAAATCAATAAAAATACAACTGTAAATTTTATCGCCTGCCCTGACGGTACGAAGATCCATCACGTAAGCATCTCGAGGAAATATTTGTCTTGAAAGCGGTGGATACATTAAGCCAGACATTTCATCTGCTGTGGGTCTTGCGTTGTGTGCTGGAATTTTATCGCCAGGCAGCACTGCACGCCAGTTCTTGTCGGTAAAATCAGGTTCTGCAGAATAACGCATCGCATATACAGCTTCATGCACTTCTAATAAACGACAATAAACATTCAATCCAGTTAAATCGGTCACCAACGACCGAACAATGGACGCATGCGCTTCACGCAAATCTGGAATACCTGCAAGAAGATTTTGAGCATTGATAAAGGGCGGAATTTTATTGTCACGTATAAGCTTAAGCTTGTCTTTTGATGCACGTTTTTGCTGCTCGGAAGTCAAGGAAAATGGCCTTGTCCAAATAACAAAATAAAGCTCTTCATGTGCACAATACTTAGAAATATAATCTATTCTTTCTTTAAACAAATCGCCCAACTCAAGATTTAAACGCGCGGCAGTCGCTTTTGCAGGAGATAAAATATCTTCGATTTCTGTTTTGACCACCGATTTATCGTAACTAAAATAGACTTGAACATCATGCCCAGGACGTTTAAGGGTTGCTTGCAAACTTTGCGTAAGACCATTGTGTATGCTATCAAACTCTTCCGTACCCACAAGGCGTGTTACACCAAACACCCTGATCACAGAAACCAGGGATCCATCACGTGCAACTAAAGTATGGGTATCTTCTGCTGTTTCAAGATCACAATAAGATTCTGTGGTCTGCTTTAGCTCAGTGCTAAACCATGCAAGAACAGAGTCTATACCATCAAGAACAGGATCTATAAAATTCCGCATAAGTTGATTCCTATCCTCCTGCACCCTCAGCTGCCAGTTCTTCCAATGCCGCTGCTGCCCATGCATCCAGCTGCACTTTAAATTTGGTATATGATGGAAGCATACGCAAATCTTTCAAAATATCTAAATTTACGTTTGGATTTTTTGCTTGATATTCAAGAATGAGCTGTCCCAACATTGAAGGATTGCTGGTTCCAGAACCAAACTTATTTTCTATCAGTTGACTACGAAACTTGAAGCTGCGATAAATAGTCTGTGCCGTATCTTGATAACCCGTGCCATTTCCCAGCGCACAGAAAAGCACATGACAAAAACTATTTAACTCCGCTTGTGTCATTTCTGGAAGATAAATCAACTGACCACCACCCATTTCATCGAGCCCTATAGACTCGATGAATAAACATTGTGAACAAAAACAACAAGCCGTAATTAAATTACTGAACTTGTTATTCATATAATTACCGTCAATATTAACTATTTCTTGATAATCTTTTGCCTGAAACTCGCAATACTGACAAGTATAATTGTCTCGACTTAAAATTTTATTCGCAACTGGCTGAAATGCTTTATCTTCGCGGCGGCGAATAAAAATTCGCCATCCACCAAAATTTACGGCCAGTTTGAGATCATGCATAGTATCCCTGAACCCTTTCAACGCTCATTAAAAGCTTGTAACACCGCCAATACCAGCTTGTTGTCCACTCGAAAACAAGGTACCCCCAGCCGATGAGAAAACAGATGGAATAAATAGCAAAGCAGCGGCTACAAATAATAATGCGATAGGTTTACTGATGGGTGATTGTGTAGGATTATCTTTGTGGGCCTTAAAGCCAGTGACTGCAGCAACAGCAAAACCCATACCTGCAACATACGAACCTGCTGTAATTAATTCAGCAATAGCTCCTAGATTGGTTTTCGCGGTTTCTGCAATGGCGCCTATTCCCGATCCTGATGCATAAACCAGTGTCCCCATACAAAATAATACTATTCCTCCAATCAACAAAAGAACTTTTTTTGTCACTTTGCTATTCATGCTTTTTACTCCTTAATATATATAAATAAAAGTACACTTTATCATTTCTATTGAAATACGGGTAGAGGACCTAACCCAAGCGTTTCAAATACCGCGTTCAAAAAATCATACATATCAATACAAAAGATACCGCCCACTATATGCGCTGCCGCTCTACCAAAACTCGCTTGTTGTCCGCCGCCTTGACCCAGTTTAGTTAACATCATAAGACCACGCATAAATGCAATCACGCCTACCAATTGTATAATCATAAAGCATGCGGCAACAAAAGTATTCCATTCTTCTGAACTCGATGTCTCATATCCATAAGGATTAGGATTGGTCCAAAAAGTTGACATGCCGGATTGAACCGTCGATGGTAAATAAATTAAAGCAGCACCTACAAATATACTTACAAGAGGTGGACCTAGATTTGCGTCCCCTGACATCTGGGTTCTCTGCATTCCATACTTTTTTAATAATATAATCCCATGAAAAATAAACCAGAATCCAAACACATAAGCTAATGCTGTTGTAAAATACATCAAATTGGGAACGGTTTCTGCAATATTCCGAATCATTTGTGCAACGTTAGGTATTGCTGCATAAACCGAAGGTATAAACAAAAAATAGCTTACAACGAAAAAGAAAGTTGTCTCCACTGTTTGTTTTCGATTTGGCATACTATTCACCACTCATTCCATAGGATAAAGCAATTATTTTGTTCCCTGTATCAATCTCAACAACACCATCATAGGGATCAATTTTAGTAATACGACCATAATCTCGGAGTGTATCACCTTCAGCGACTGTCACAGTATCACCTGAATCAGCCTTCAACCAAGCACGCCCAGGAATGATAGCTTGTACGGTATAGGTCACCCTGGGAACAGCTGATCTCATAGGCAAGGCAGGAACATTTTCCATGGCTGTCGTTTGTGACTTATTAGCGCGAGGTCCGTTTTGCTGCAATAATTGTGTTATTTGATTCAAACTTGATTCAATACGATTAACACGCTTAGCCATTTCATCCATTTTACCGCGTACAAGATTAGATTGCATTTCAAGTTCAGACATCTTTTGTGCATATTCCGTCTGCAACAAATTCATAATAGCTGTATTATGATCTTCAACTGCTTTAAGCCTATCCGGAGAAACTGATGCTTGCGGTGGCGGTGGCGGTGACACAGGCACTGCAGTTTGAACGGGGGGAGCAGGTGGTGTCACTTGAACCGCAGGATATGGCATCATCTGAGCTGTTTCAGTAGGATTAGGTAAGCCTGGTTGAGTCGCCACATTTTGCGGGATGGGTGGCGCTGCTGTTTGTGGTGCTTGAGGAGCATTCATCACAGGTGGTGGCGTTTGTATAGCTGTTGCTGTTTGTACGGGAGGAGATACGGGTGGTGCAGGTTGCGTCGGTGCTATTTCTGGCGTCGTCTTCTTGGCAACCGCGACCTGACGAATTTCGCCGGTTAACACAGGGGAGGTTGGCAGTAGCATTTTATAAACAATGACTATAAGAATGACAAAAACAACGCCAGCCAAAAGCATTCTTCGACTTCCCGACAAACGTGAAAATTTATCGATGATTGTTTTTTTCATTGAAACCGTAGGTTGTGCTGCTTTAGGCGCTTCTTCATAATTAGCCTGGTCATCAGAGAAATGATATTCCCCTTCATCATTTTCATATCGGTCTTCTCTCTCGTCAACCATACTCAACGCGCCTCTTGAAAGAAACTAACGTGAATTCGACACAGCACAATGCTCTTTATTGTGCTGTGTCAGAAGATTCGTTATCCCGGAAAAACGCTTTTTTTGTCCGGGATCAACTCTATAGAATAACTTACTTTGAACGAAGAAACTATGGGCCGGGAACCTCGGTAGTAAATAATATCCCTAATCCTACACCCGCCACCACTTTCACCGTCGGTGGTCGATTAATTTTTTTCTGAGCATCTTGTGCTAAACTCGTTCCTATCTGACCCACACCTACTGCTAATTTATTTCCTGGACTAAGTGCCGGTGTGTTTGTGCTTGTACCGAAAATGCCCGTTGTACTGGTACCTTGATTAGTGATGGCTTTCGAATACCCGGTAAGAAACGATGTGGCCATGATATATCCATATCGCTCCAGGTAATGATTATCGACCTCACTTGCTATGGCTGTTTTTGCCGTATCTGGATCAATGGCAAAAGCTGACACCGTTTTTGCCGATATCCAATCATCCATATCCATTAAATTAAAATTCAAGCTTACTTTGTCGCCATTCGGTGCAAGTGTTAACTTACCTATCAATTTAGCATCTTTGTATTTACCTTCAATAATAGTCACCATCACTGGCGTATCAGGATAATCACTATCGACTGCGGTATCCAAAACACCAAATAGAATAGTGCCCGCTTTGATTAAAGGAGGGCCTGTTACTTTTTCACTTTCCTTACCACCCGCTTTTTCTGAACCAGAACCTGCTCCAGTCGATGTTTTTTCTTTCTCTGGTGGTGAACCATCCTTATGGACCATAACCGGTGGCTGCCACGCTGTTAATAAACTTTGTGCTTGACCCGACATGGCAGCTATCATTTGATTGATTCGTTGTTGTCTTTCATCCGCTTCACGAGCTTTTGCTTGCAGCTCTTCCGGAGTTGGCGGTCTCGGGCCTGCAGGCTCAGGCTGCGCCGGTGGTGCAACATTAAATTGATCCAGATTTTGTGCGCCCTGTTTAGCATTTGACTCATTCAAACGTTGCTGTAATTCCGCAAATGCAGGCACTGTCACTTCCGTCGTCGGTATAACACCCCCCACTGGAACAGCCAATTTTGCCTGATATTCTTGATACAAAATTTTAGCATCATCGGGCGTTAGCAGACCCGCTTCGACTCCATGTTTCAATTCTTCTGCATAGTTGGCAAGCGAGGCATTATTGGCTTGTAAATTTAAAAGACGATTCGCTAAATCGTGAGATTTTCCAGCTTTTGACAATAAACCACCCATAATACCTGTTGAGCAGTTTGATGGCACACCCGTACGCTGTTCACGATACAAATCGAGTAATTTATCAGCCGTGGCTGGGGTCATTTTTCCTTCCGCGACCAGCCTTTTTAAAGCCGCATTATACTCATCGAGCGATACTTTCTTTGCTTGTAAATCAGAAAGCAATTTTGCTACATCCGGAGTCAGTTGCCCGGATGCACCCATTTGATTCAATGCAACTGTGGTCTTTGCTGCATTTTCTTTCAATTGCTGTTGAGAGTATTGTGCTAATAATTTCGCTGAAACCTCTTTTGAAATTTTCCCTTCCTTAACTAAACAATCCAGTTTCTCTGCATATTCTTCTGGCGTCCCATGATCTTTTTGTAATGCTAATAAGTCATTTGCGTCGGACAAGGACAAATCACCTGGCTTTATCAAACCATCCATATATTTTGCACTTTCAGCTAATAAAGCATTCGCATGTTGTTTTCTATATTTGTCGAGTAACAATCTAGCTTGCTCAGGAGTCAGTTTGCCTGCTTTAACGAGAGCTGCAAGTGCTGCTGCATATTCTTCAGGTGAAATATTTTTTGCGGCCAAATCTAATAAAGCAGTTTGGTCCTCTGCACTCATCTTGCCTTCTGCAACCATTTGTGTAAGATCATCGGCAACATTAGCTTTTTCATCGCCCGGACAGAGAACGGTGCAATTTCCTTGATTAGCTCCATTATTTGATACATTCATGAGCGTGGGGACAGCAGCACTACGTTCTTCCATTCCTCTTTTTGATCGTTCCTCACTTGCAGCCTCGACTGCGCGGGCATACTGTGGAGTCAACTCACTTCCTGGAACAGAGACTAAACCAGAAGGTGCTTTGGCAACTGCAGCTCCCCCGGCAGCCGTCTCTGGTCCACCAAAAAATTTTACTGCCAGATAAACAAGCAAAGTAAAACCGACCACGCCGGCAAACAAAAGAAACATTCTTGATTTTGCATCAGCACCTGAAAATATTTGAAATTTTGGAAGTTTAAAGGCCATCAAAAACCCTCAATCTTAAGTTCAACGGGGGATCCATATTGAGAAATAAGCACTGATGAACTTTGTTGTATCTCATAGGCGTGCATACCATCTGGACTTACCATGGTACCTATCCAACCTGGAGAGAGAACTGTGAAGCGAGTTCTTAAATACATTTTATCTCCCAATAACCAGGCGAGACAATCACCACCTCTCACGGTTAACTGTTTACTTCCAGGAGGCGGGACGCCATCTAATACACTTAACAAAAGTTGATTCGCACTACCTGGCAAACCCACCCCCGTCGGAATATCTTTCGAATTAGGTCCAATACCTGAGACATGAATATCGGTGCGATAATCCACAACACGTTGACCTGCAACCAATTGTAATGTGATCGGTGTTGGCAATCCTATGAGTCGAATAATAAGATCACTATCGCCATAAGGGGACATAGCTTGTATTAACAAAATATTACTTTTTCCATCCCACTGCGGCGTGATCTTTTTGGGATCACCTATATCATAAGATGCAATAGGCCAGGGAGATCCTGTTGAATCAACAAATACCAACGATGTGATATATCCCTGAGCTAAACGAATCGCAGGAGGCGTCGCTCCTGGCGCCAAATTAACCATTAAAGTACTGGAAACAGGTTTCGGAGGTATATTCGCAGGGATAGCGGCTGCTCGTTGCGATGTATCAATCATCTGACGCAATTTTACGACCTGCTGCGGTGTCAATGGCACATTTTGTTGTAACATAGCCTTAAATGCTTCATTCGACTCGGAACTTGATGCTGGATAAGGCGGTGCAGACTGAACCATCACATCTCTACTCTGTTTAAACGGAACAGGCGGCGATTCCATGACAGGTTCATTTTCCAAAAAATCGTCAGGAGTGGCGGGAACCATTAAGTCTTTTCGCGTGACGATCTCATCGCGTCTTGCGGATCGCATCACAGGATTTTTTTCTACCACAAGCGGCGGTGGATTCACCTTTTTTTTATGTCCATTTTTCTTCAACCATTCTTGATATTCTGCCATCGTAGGTTCAAGTTCAGGTTTTTTTTGGTCAGCAAAAGCTGCGAGATGAACGCCTCCCAATAGGAATAAACTTACTATTATTCTAATAAGTATGTTATGCATTAGGCGTACCCGTTGCCGTTTTATTTGTCAAAAGTTTGATATTATCAATAGCTACACCATATATATTATTTAATGTAGGAATCCTAACCACGAGTATTTGAAAAGTTATTTGTTTTTCACTCGTTGACATATCCTTACCTATATAGGTATAAGTAATCTTCATGGGAATTTGCACCCACCATGCATATCTTTGTTCCAATAAACCTTCATTGAGAACAAATGGAGCCCCGTTTGGAGCACCATTCACAAATATTTTCTTAACACTTACCATATCATTTGATGCGTAATTATTTATCATTCCTTGAAAAGCAAGCCAGCCTTTATCAGTGAAATAAGATCTGTTGTCCTGAAGTTGATCTTGATAGTTAACGAAATCGTAATAAAACACTCCCATCATGACATGACCTACCCATTGCAATAAATCTGCTGAAATGAGATAAGGTAACTCTACTGATACAGGAGGCAGGATTCGCCATTCCTTATCTGTAGAAAAATAAACAGGAGGCGGTTCTGTCACATACAAATATATACAGCTTGCAATCAATAGAATAATAGCTGCAATAATCAATCCTAAACACAATACAATCTTACGGTAGCCATCACGATAGAAATCACTTTTTAGGCGGACTACATCTCGATCTTCCACTGCCACTGCCATTTCCACACCTTATAGATTGCGAAACAGTAACCAAACTATAACATAGAGCTCAGTAC
>JABDBK010000002.1:83503-84154 GCA_013288655.1 Gammaproteobacteria bacterium
AAAAATTTATGTAACCCGAAGTTTTTGGTTTTTAAAACCGAGCCGCGCGTTTTTTGCGCAAGCAGAGGGAAGAGACTGTTTTAGGCCGCATGATGACGAACAAATACTTTTATTTTTGGCCTTTTATGCTTTTTTTCTTCTTTCCATAGATCATACTGTTGCTGCAGATTAAGCCAACTTTCTGGCGTAGTAGAAAATGCTTTTGCTAGCCTGATAGCCATATCGGGACTAACTCCAAATTTTGCATTCACTAATTCTGAAAGCGATTTGCGTGATACACCAATACCTTTAGCAAGATCTGAAATGGTCAATTCTAATGGTTCAAGATAAAGTTCTTTTAATACTTCGCCCGGATGCGGGGGATTGTGCATATGCATAGTGATCTACCTCTTTATACAAAAAAATTAATGATAATTAAAATATTTATAAATGGCTGGATTATTCGAACCCGGGTTAGTATCAATTAACTTTGCCGAAAATAGAATTTTCAGCAATGTTATGCAGCCAAAGCTTTTAATACTGCCTTAGGTGCTTTCTCTATGACTTTAAGAAAATTACGAGCTATTGTAGTGGGTTTGCGTCTGTGTTGCTCCCATTCTTGAATGGTTCTTATACTAACACCAAAGTAACTAGCAAATTCTTTTTGCGATA
>JABDBK010000003.1:0-67467 GCA_013288655.1 Gammaproteobacteria bacterium
CACCATAGGATTAGAAGTTGCTTGTATTGTAGTTAATCGCTTTTTCATGATTATCCTTGGATTTTATTAAGTTGATATTAGTCCGTATTTATGTAAGCATTTATGTATTAGTGCTACAGCATCGTGAAAACTTACAATCAACACTTTTGAAGCACTAACAAATTTTTAATGATTTTTATCAGGAGGGGTTTTATTAGAAGAATTTATGATTTCAATCTTAACAGGAGGGGCGCTTAATACACCAGAAGTTCTGATATGTTCTTCGCTTAAGACTATAATTCCTTCTTTCGCTAAAGCGTCATGATCATTGGCGGGGAGTTTTTTTGCTTCCGATGCGGTATTAATTGATACAAGTAATAATAAAAATAGGGTAAACTTTTTCATTATGCTGTTTTTTCCTTAGAAGCGTTATGATAACTCATTTTATGGGTACTTCAAGCAAAGATTAAATTTATTTATACTTCTTTGAGATGCTATTGAGTGGTTACAATAACCGATCTGCCCTTCGTTAGCATCTTAGAGATATGCCCTTCACCTGTTGTGTCTGTTGCAAATAATACATCACCTGGCTTAAATCTTTTTGTTTCGCCACCACTGGCGGTGACTTCTACTTCGCCTTCGAGATAGATAATATATTGTGGTTGTGGAGCATTATGCATTTCATATATTAGACCTGGCTCGAAATCTCGAAAAATAATACCCGAGGAAGAAAATTTTTTTGAATACCAGCCTAATTGTCGTAGCGTTTCATGGCCGCATTCAACATTTGTAAAATGAGATTTACCATCATCGCCTGTGTATAGTTTAGTTATAATCATGATCTTTTACCTTTTAATTTGTGTGAAGAACGGTATCGTTTACGGAATTTACTATTTTAATTTTGAGTGGATTGAATTCTAAATCGTACTCATAAACATCAACTTTTTCCACTTTCTTGATGAAAGCTGAGAGTCGGGTGTCATGCCAGCATGCTTCCCACTTAAAAGCATAGCGGGACAAGCTTAGCTGGCATCCAAGGGTGGATGCCGCTCGCGTTTGTGTATTAATTAGCTACTTAAATACCATAAAATATGCTATTATTGCGATCATATTTCTTATATCTGCGAAATATTTATGCAAAAATACGGTGCCACAGCTTTAAAACCTGATGAAAAAGAACAGTCATTTCAAGACATTGATAATCCTGTTATAACGCAACAGTCTGTTCAGGTGAACGTGGCCCCTTTTTATAGTATACAAGAACAAAAATCAGAGCATACTTTAACTTTGAGGGGGCGCGCCAAAGTAGTTCTTCATCAGACTGCAGAAACGTATCATCAGGTGAAACCACATATACGGACATTGACGCATGTTTGTCGTGGATTACAGCTTGCACAACATTTTAAAGAGGTGTATGCCATTCCTTTAGGCAAAGCTCCTTTAATTTCTAGAGTTGAATCCTTGCTTCAAGCTGAAAAAAAGCCTCTATTAAACAAAAAAACCAGCACTTCTTCTGAAGATAGCACTTTAAATCTGTCATCAATAAAAGTGATTTATAATGAGTTTTCCCCTTCTGTATCTCCCTATGTAATGAAAACAGTAAGAGTCATATTTAATAATTTAACTAAAGGGGCATCATGCATTGCAGGTACGATTAGCCTTATTCAATGTAAGTATGTAAATAAACAACTTGATGATAAGAAAATCAAGATAACTGCTGTTTTTAATAAGATGAAAAGAGGCAATAACTTAGATGCTGAAAATAATGCTATTTTAATAGTTGAGCCAGTTCGATTCTTAACCAATTTTGGGCAAGGTATCCTAAATGGGATTGAAGCTCAGACCTCATGGCAACATAAATCTTTAGGCCAATTAGTAACTATTACTTCGCTTGCTGGTTTTCCTGGAATTTCTAAAGTATGTAATTTTGTACACTATATACCTAAGGTAGATGCTACGATAAAAGCAATCACGAGTTTGGCAAATTTTGGTGCAGCAGGCTATGCTGCCCGTTTTTTATACAAAGCGGAGTTGAGAGGCTTTCTTAATCATACCATTGCGAATCTCGCTGAAATATCTATTCCTGAATTCCCTAAATCGGAACCTTGGCCTAGTGATGATTTTGAGTATAGAGTTATGGCCTACGGCGCGCTTAAGCAAACGCTTAATGAAAAAACAAACGCGCTTACAGAAGAGCTTATCAAAGCCCTCGCTGATGGAGTAAAGAAGTCCACTCGTGGTGTAATTGGAGCGGCAGGAACTACTTTATCTGGAATCATGCTTGGAGTGACCTATGGATTACCTGATTTACCAGTAACTTGTGATTATCCTACTATTAATGTATTTGAACCCTATTATTCTGATTATATATCTCCATTAAAAGATGGCTATAACGATCCTTTAAGAGATGGAAATTTTAGTAGTTTAGGTTTAGTTACAGAAAAAATAAGTTGGGATTTATTGACTTATTTTAGTTTGTCTATAGGTTCAACCATAGCTGCGTCTTTTATAGGAGGGGTTGCGAAAGGAACAGTGAAGTTTTGGTTGGATAGGCATAAGGCTTTAATTGAAGAAGAAATCGAAAAAAGGCTTATTAAAAATACTGAGAAGTTTATGTTTAATGAGGAAGAAATTCCCAGGCTTACAGAAAACAGCGTTATGGAGCTTATGAAAAGAGGTGTAGAAAAGCGTGATGAGATTGTAAAAGACATAGCCGAGATGCAAGAAGATTTTGCTGACGTAAGAGAATTCGCTGCCGCCGTGTCTATTATAGGTAAAGCTGGATATGATTTTGCAGCTCCTCATGTTAGTGGAAGCATTAAGTATATGAGCGGATTATCTAAAATTAGTTTTTTTAATAAGTCACAAAGAATCGCCTTAGTAGAATCTAAGAAACCAGAACCTACTGTCCATCCTTCAGTCAAGACAAAGGAAGTTTGTACTCAAATCAAAGCACATGTAAGTGCAGCTGTAACTAGCGCTGAGGAAGCTCTTGAGTCTGCTGGAGAGGAATCGGGTAGATTTTGTAATAAGATGACAAGTAAAGCGCAACAGACTTTGGTTACAGCATCAAATTATCTTTTATTGGCTATTCCAAATGCATATTGTAATGTGTGTTCTAATCAAGAGGACATTAGGGAAGATCGACGTCTTACCAATATACCTGGGATGTTTGCTAGGATGTTGAGATAGCAACTTTTTAAATAATGTAAAATAATCAACCATACTACATTGTTATATTTTATAATCATATGCTATATTCAACATCCGATTCCTATACATTAAGAGGCTAGCAAAATGAAAAACAACAATCCTGCTGGTACAAATGGTTTTGATTTTCTTGAGTTCACCACACAAGATTTTAAAACCCTTGATGCACAATTTCGACAAATGGGATTTTTACCTGTCGCAAAACATATCTCATCTGACATTTTTCTTTATCAACAAAATGATATTCGCTTTATCATCAATATCGAAAAAAACAGCCCTGCAAGTCAATTTGCAAAACTGCATGGGGCGTCAACATCAGCGATGGGATGGGTTGTTGATGATGCAAAAAAAGCCTACGAATATGCATTGTCCGTGGGTGGACAATCTTTTCAGGAAAAAGATTCGATTTATCATATTCCAGCTATTTATGGTGTTGGAGGAAGCTTAATTTATTTTGTCGATTATAAAAATCATACTGCTAATTATTCAAAAAATTTTATCAAACTAGATGATGTGCCTACCACAAATGATGGTCTCACTTATATTGATCATGTCACCCATAATTTATTCCGCGGCAACATGGATAAATGGGCCCACTTCTATGAAAGTATTTTTAATTTTAGGGAAATTCGATATTTTGATATTGAAGGAAAATTAACAGGCTTAAAAAGCCGTGCGATGACAAGTCCATGCGGCAAAATTCGTATCCCACTAAACGAATCATCGGATGATAAATCACAAATTGAAGAATTTTTAAAAGATTTTAATGGTGAAGGTATTCAGCATATCGCGCTAGGCACAGATCAGATTTATAGTACAGTCGAAACGTTAACGCAAAATGGATTACAATTTTTAGATACACCTGATACTTATTATGATCTGATAGAAAAACGTTTACCCAATCATGGTGAAGATGTTAGTAAACTTAAAGCGAATAGAATTTTAATTGATGGTAATACCGTCGCGAAAAACGAATTACTCCTTCAAATTTTTACAAAAAACATGTTAGGGCCTGTGTTTTTCGAAATTATTCAACGCAAAGGTGACCAAGGATTTGGTGAAGGAAACTTTAAAGCTTTATTTGAATCCATAGAACTTGATCAAATTCAACGGGGTGTACTCCAATGAAATTAGCAACTATTCAAAATAATTCGAGAGATGGGCAATTAGTGGTGGTAAGCAAAGATTTACAATATGCTTATGAAGTTCCTACTATAGCTCACACTATGCAGCATGCCTTAGACAATTGGGAGCAATGCAAACCAAAATTAGAAAAAATATACGCGGATTTAAGTGAAGGCAAGATTTCAAATGCCAAAACTTTCCAAAAGCTCGCGACATGTTCGCCTTTACCGAGAGCATTTCAATGGGCTGACGGAAGCGCCTATGTGAACCACGTTGAACTTGTTCGAAAAGCACGAGGTGCTGAATTACCTCCTGATTTTTGGACTGATCCTTTAATGTATCAAGGAGGATCGGATACTTTTTTAGGGCCTTATGATGATATACCACTTGTTGATGAAAGCTGGGGGCTCGATTTTGAAGCTGAAGTCGCTGTGATTACTAATGATGTGCGTATGCATACATCCGCTGACAATGCTGCTCATTCGATTTGTTTATTTATGTTAGTCAATGATGTGTCATTAAGAAATCTTATACCCGCTGAATTAAACAAAGGTTTTGGGTTTTTTCAAAGCAAACCTTCAAGTAGCTTTTCACCTGTTGCAGTTACTCCCGATGAATTAGGTAGTGCGTGGGATGGAAAAAAAGTTCATTTACCACTTGTTACACACCTCAATGGCCAACTCTTTGGCGCTCCCAATGCTGGCATTGACATGACTTTTGATTTTCCTACCTTAATAGCCCATGCAGCAAAATCAAGACACCTTGGGTGCGGCACCATTATAGGATCGGGAACAGTATCTAATGTCGATAGAAGTAAAGGTTCATCGTGTCTCGCAGAAAAACGCATGTTAGAAATCATTGCGAATGGCAAACCCACTACTCCTTTTATGAAAATAGGTGATCAAGTCACTATTGAAATGTTTGATAACAATCAAAAAAGTATTTTTGGGCGTATCCAACAAAAGGTCATAGCATATGATAGAACTTTATAATTATCACCGTTCATCAGCGAGTTTCAGGGTTAGAATTGCTTTAAATCTAAAAAGCATCGAATACAAAGATATTTCTGTTCATCTTGTTAATAACGGCGGCGAACAACATACCGCCGAATATGTAAAATTAAATCCACATCAATTAGTTCCAGTCCTTAAAGATGGTGATAAGATTATTACGCAATCTTTAGCCATTATAGAATATCTTAACGAAGTCTACCCCTCACCTGCTTTATTGCCCGATGACTCTTTTAACAAAGCTAAAGTTAGAGCATTTTCACTCTCTATTGCTGCTGATTTACATCCATTGAATAATTTACGCGTTTTACAATATTTAACAAAAAATCTAAATCTCTCCGAAGATCAAAAAAATGATTGGTATAGCCATTGGATCCATAAAGAACTTTCTGCACTTGAAGCTGATGTAGCAGCAAACAACCATGATTATTGTTTTGGAAATACGCCAGGACTCGCAGATATTATGTTAGTGCCGCAAATGTATAACGCAAGACGTTTTTCTTGTGATACAAGCCGCTATCCAACATTAGTTAGAATAGATGAGCATTGCCAAAAACATGATGCATTTAAAAAAGCATGGCCAAATGATACTTAAAATAATGAGGAAACATCCATGGTTTTAGATTATCGAACACTCGCAAATAACTACATAAGTGATTTAATACCTTATCAACCCGGAAAACCTATTGAAGAAGTCGAAAGAGAGCTCGGTATCAGCTCTATCATTAAGCTTGCAAGTAATGAAAATTCACTGGGTGCAAGCCCTAATGCCATGATTGCTGCGCAAAATGCCTTATTAAAATCACATATTTATCCTGATGGCAGTTGCTATGAACTCAAAAAAACCCTGGCGAATTTTTTAAATGTTTATACTAATCAATTAACCATAGGCAATGGGTCAGAAAATGTTTTGGAAATTATAGTCAATTCGTATTTAAGCAAAGACGATGAAGCTGTCATATCTCAATATGCTTTTTTAACCATACCTTTACTTATCAAACGTCATGGCGCTCACATTATCAAAGTTCCAGCAGTGGATTATGGTCATGATATTAAAACTATGATTACTGCAGTCACTGAAAAAACACGTGTTATTTTCATTGTCAATCCCAATAACCCAACAGGCACTTATGTCACGCATGATGATTTAAAACTTTTACTTGAATCAGTATCGAAAAAAGTAATCGTTGTTATAGATGAAGCTTATAGCGAATATATCACAAATCAAGACTACCCCAAGACCTTAGAGTTATTATCAACTTATCCTAACTTAATTGTTACACGGACCTTTTCAAAAGTTTATGGTCTTGCAGCATTGCGACTGGGTTATGCGGTTGCGTCCCCAGAGATTACGGATATTTTAAATCGAGCACGATTGCCCTTTAATGTGAATTCCATAGCTGCAAGTGCAGGTATCGCTGCAATTCTTGATCAAGACCATGTAGCAAAATCAGTTAAAATGAATCATGAAGGTTTGGATCAACTTGAGGATGGTTTGCATAATTTAAAAATTAATTTTATTCCATCTGTCGGGAATTTTATTACTCTAGATATTCAGTCAAATGCATTAGATATCTATCAACAACTTTTAGCATTGGGTGTGATTGTAAGACCATTACTAGCCTACGATATGCCAACTCATTTACGTGTTACTGTCGGAACCATAGCAGAAAACGAACGTTTCTTAGAAACACTACATAAAGTCATAAGGAAGTAATCATATGATAGCATCTCATACCTATTTGACCGGCTTTGGAAACCACTTTCAATCAGAAGCCATAGCAAACGCTTTAGTTCAAGGGCAAAACTCACCTCAAAAAGCACCTTTTGGATTGTATGCAGAACAACTTAGTGGCAGTGCTTTTACCATGCCGCGTTCTATGAATTTACATAGCTGGTTATATCGCATTCGACCTTCTGTTTTGCATAATGAATTTCGATCTTATCCACAAGGATTATTAGCTAGACCCAATCCAAACCAAGTCACACCGCCCACACAAATGCGTTGGAATCCTCTACCCTACCCCAAGGTTCCAACGCATTTTATTGATAGTCTTGTTACCATCGCAGAAAGCGGCGGTTTAGAAATGCAAAACGGTGCCTCTATTCATCTCTATGCTGCCACCAAATCCATGGAACATTGTTATTTTTATAATGCTGACGGTGATTTTTTAATTGTGCCGCAAGAAGGCAAATTAACGCTTAACACAGAATTTGGCATTCTTGAACTAAAACCAGGCGAAATTGCTGTTATTCCAAGGGGCATTAAATTCCGTGTCGCATTACCCGATGGTAAAGCCCGTGGTTATATTTGTGAAAATTATGGTTTACCATTTCGCTTACCCGAACTCGGTGTGATGGGTGCAAACGGATTAGCGCACCCCAGAGATTTTAAAGTTCCTGTTGCATGCTATGAAAACACGAGTGGCGATTTTCAATTGCTGACTAAGTTTCAAGGACTTTTATGGGCCACAGATATCAAACATTCGCCTTTAGATGTGGTTGCGTGGCATGGAAATTATGTTCCCTATAAATATGACTTAACTCAATTTAATACGATGAATAGCGTGAGCTATGACCATCCCGATCCGTCTATTTTTACCGTATTAACATCCCCTTCAAGTATCCCTGGGATAGCTAATGTTGATTTTGTCATATTTCCACCTCGATGGATGGTGGCTATTGATACGTTTAGGCCACCTTATTACCACAGAAATATTATGAATGAATATATGGGCTTAATTTATGGCATTTATGATGCAAAGGAAACAGGATTTATCCCTGGTGGCGGAAGTTTACATAATTGTATGTCAGCCCATGGTCCGGATAGTGAAGCGTTCTACAAAGCATCCAATGCCTCTTTACAACCTGAGTATTATGCAGATACTCTAGCCTTTATGTTTGAAGCACAATTGACCTGGCGTTTAACACCTTATGCGTTATCAGCCGATATTCGTCAACAGGATTATTTAGCTTGCTGGCAGGGATTAAAAAGTCATTTTCAAATAACTGAGAGATAAAAAATGAAATCAAAAATGTTAGGAGGAGTATTGCTTATTGCCGGCACCTGTATTGGTGGAGGCATGCTAGGTTTGCCTATTGCGACCGCGCAAGGCGGGATATTCAATACCAGTATACTCTTTGTTATATGCTGGATATTAATGACATTCACTGCATTATTAACTTTAGAAGTCAATTTATGCTTTCCTAAAAATAGCAATGTGATCTCCATGGCAAAAGCAACGTTAGGACCGCTTGGTGCCATTATATGTTGGACTATCTATTTATTCTTTTTATATGCTTTAGTTTCTGCCTATATTGCTGGCGGTCAAGATGTGTTACATGGCTTATTTAGTGCCGCTGGTACAGAGCTTCCTATTTGGTTATGCGGCATTATTTTTGTGTTTTTATTCGGCACTATTGTCATGGCAGGTATAAAACATGTTGATCTATTTAATCGTCTGCTTATGATAATAAAATTAGGCTCGGTTTTATTATTGATGGTATTCATTGCCATGCATATTGATCCCATCAACTATAATACTGGCAAAGCAACGTTATTGCTTCCTGCCTTAACTGTTGCTATTACCTCATTTGGATTTTCTATTATCGTACCAAGCTTGCGAAATTATTTTGATGGGAATATCAAAAAATTACGCGTGGCCATCTTATTAGGTTCATTTATACCCTTGCTATGTTATATCGCCTGGGTTGCTGTGATCTTTGGAGCAGTCCCGTTAAGCGGAGATTTTGGTTTAGCGCGATTAATGGAGGCAAACCAGCCTGTTACTGGATTACTAGAATCCATCACTTATTACATCCCCACTGACAAAATCACTTTATTAGCTAGAGCATTTACTTCTATTTGTGTATTAACTGCATTTGCTTGCGTTTCTTTAGGATTATCGGATTACCTTGCTGATGGATTTCAAATAAATAACAAAGGCAAAGGGAAATTATTTCTTACTCTTGCAACTTTTTTACCTCCTTTACTTGTTGTCATTTTTTATCCCAAAGCATTTATTTTATTGCTTAGTATTGCCGGTTTATTATGCGTGATGCTGCAAGCCTTAATGCCTGCTATGATGGCCTGGCATTGTCGTTATGTAAAAAATATGCCCATGGAGTATAAAGTGATAGGCGGCAAACCTGCTTTACTTATTGCCATATTAGCTTCGATTGTTGTGATTGCTATATCGGGATATCAACTTGTTGCGTAAGATGAACAACTGATTTATTGTTAAGTTCTTATAAATGGAATTATTAATGGAGAAACAACATGAAACCAAGGAAGTTGAAAAAGTTATTGCAAGGCTTAGCGTTTGGAGTATGCATTTCCCCCTGTGTCATGAGCTATGCTGCACAACAATATACGCTCTGGGGTAAAGTTGACAATTATGCATCATTATTAAAAGCATTTTCTTTAAATCCAGTATCACCCATTCCTTCTGGATTACAGTTACCTGTAAATTTAAACACTCAAGCCAATACTGTTCATAATTTACAATTTGTTTCAGGCGTTGTAGATAATGCTAAGGTGAGTCACTCACGATATAATCAGTATTATCATGCGATTCCTGTTTGGGGACCACAACTCATTTATCACGTATCCTCAAATAAAACATCCGTCACAGGTTCATTACTAAAAGGTATTGAACAAGATATCAAAAATTTGAATGGCAAAATATCGCTCGATCAAGCAAAAAAAATTGCTTTTGGAAAAAATAACGTAAAAGAGCACTTTAATGCTGAAAAAATAATTTATTTCAATAAAGATATCTCGACTAAAGCCATGCTTGCCTATCATGTGACTTATGCAACAAGAACATCTGATGGACCAGCTATTCTTTCGTATATTATTGATGCGAACAATGGAAAAATAATAAAACAATGGAATGCATTACCCACTGCTGATGCTCAAATGATGGTGGGTCAAGGACAGGGAGGTACGGATTTAGAAAATGGACAATATAAATATCAGTTTGGCAAAATGACAGCAGGGTTAAATGCATTAGGAAAATTTATTCTACAAGTGCAAGGTAATTCATGCGCTATGTCTAATCCATCATTCCGTATTATGAATTTGCAAAATCAACCAGAAACATCGTTACCATTCCAGTTACCCGTATCAGCAGCAGATGAAGCGAGTAATCAACTTACACCATTTACTTATAATTGTTCTGCTCCCGATTACCAAAATGTTAATGATAATGGTTATGCTCCAATCAATCATGGCTTATCACCCGTCAATGATACGGCATATTTCGTCAGAATAACGTTGAATATGTTAAAGCAAAAATATAAGGTACAACAACCTATCGGTACCGATCTACCCATACGCGTTTATACACATCTTGGCGATTTTGATAATGCGTTTGCCTGCGGTACTAATTGCATGGCAGGTGGTGGAATTACGGGTCCTCAGCAATTAGTGTTCGGTAATGGTCAAGTGATGTTTGCAGCATTAACAGAAGGCGATGTGGTAGCACATGAATTCGGTCACTTAGTGACTGATCATCATTCTGGTTTAACTTATATCGATCAGTCAGGCGGCTTGAATGAAGCATTTTCTGATATAACAGGTATGACCTTTGATGCACATATGCGTACCGACCTTGGCTTTAACTGGTACCAAAATGGTAGTGACTGGACCATCGGTGCAGAAATTGGACTTAATGGTAAGCCACTACGCTATCTATATGATCCAACACTAGATGGTCATTCTATTGGTAGTGCATTGGACTTTCAAACTGGTATGAATCCTCACTTCTCAAGTGGCGTCTTTAACAAGGCATTTTATTTATTAAGCACTACGTCAGGCTGGACGATTGACCAGGCTTATCAAGTGATGCTAGATGCCAATATGTTCTACTGGACATCTAACTCTACTTATAATGATGGTGCTTGTGGTGTAATACAGGCAGCTGCAAAGAGAGGTTATAACAGCACGGATGTTTCCAATGCCTTCAAAGGCGTGGACGTGATGTGTTCAGTAAGCCTAGAAGACATGAAAGAAGTTTAACAATTATAGATAAATCGTACACAAATAAAAAGGCCTCTAAAAGAGGCCTTTTTTTACTAACGAAAGAGCTACTTCTTGCTCTTACGTTTAGTTTTTCTTTTAGCTTTTTTTGCAACTTTTTTAGCAGCTTTTCTACGTTTAACTGGTTTTGCTTTTGCAGCAGCTTTCCTTTTCTTGACTGGCATGGTCGTTTTCCCTTTTAGTTAAGTTCATCATTAATATAACAGATTTTTTTGCATGATGAAATTCCTGTTTTCTCCTATCTGCTATTAGGGTTATTACGAGCCTACGGTTCTAGAACATGTAGACCATCAACGTATGGCACTAAGGCTTTAGGGATATAAACTCTACCTTTTTCATCCTGGTAATTTTCCAAAATAGCGATCAATGTACGCCCAACCGCAAGACCTGAACCATTTAAAGTATGAACTAATTCAGGTTTTGCCGTATTTGAGTCACGAAAACGCGCCATCATACGCCGCGCCTGAAAACTTTCGGTATTGCTGCAGGAAGATATTTCCCGATAACGATTTTGTCCTGGTAACCACACTTCCAAATCATAGGTTTTAGCTGCAGCAAACCCTAAATCTGCCGTACACAAAGACACGACTCGATAAGGTAGTTCCAGACGTTGCAGAACTTTTTCAGCATGAGCTGTGAGCTCTTCTAAAGCTTGATAGGAATTTTTTGGGTTAACAATTTGAACGAGTTCAACTTTTTCAAATTGATGCTGTCTAAGCATGCCGCGTGTATCTTTTCCATAAGAACCAGCCTCACTTCTAAAACAAGCCGATTGAGCCACGTATTTTAAAGGTAATTGATCAGCCTCAACAATCTGATCACGCACTATGTTGGTGATAGGGGATTCTGAAGTAGGGATTAAATAAAAATTTTGCTCACCTTGCAAAGCAAATAAATCATCTTTTAATTTAGGTAATTGGCCTGTACCGTATAAAGTTTCAGCGTTTACAATAAATGGGACATAAATTTCTTGATATCCGTGTTCTTTAATATGTAAATCTAGCATAAATTGCGCGAGACCTCTCTGCAATCGAGCGAGCCCGCGATGAAGCACCACAAAACGCGCGCCAGAAATTTTAGCTCCCATCGTAAAATCCATGCCTAAAGCTGCGCCCAAATCAACATGGTCTTTGGGCGCAAAATCAAATTTTTTGGGTTCACCCCAGGTTCTAACGACAACATTATCGTCTTCGCTTTGACCAGGCGGCACTGATGAATGAGGAATATTAGGAATCAAAGCCAAAAAATCATTCAACTCACGTTGGACTTGCTCAAATTTTGTTTGAGTTGCACTTAATGCGTCACCCAAATCTTTAACCTTACTTAAGATAGCTTCAACATTCTCGCCTTGTGCTTTGGCAAGTCCTACCACCTTAGACTGCACATTACGTTCGTTTTGTAAATCCTGCAGTTTAATTTGCAGGTCTTTACGTTGTTCTTCGAGCGACATAAAACGCGCTGTATCTAAGATAAAACCACGAGATTTTAATTGCTTTGCAACGGCTTCGACATCTTGGCGTATGATCTTGGGGTCTAGCATGCTGGAATCCCTTATATTAGATGTAGGGTGGGCAAAGCGCAGCGTGCCCACAATTTAGGTGGGCACGCTGCGCTTTGCCCACCCTACATATTAATTATGCCTTAACGCTATTTAACACCTTAGCAACCGCTTTACCAATTTCGGCTGGTGATCTGACAGTATGCACACCTGCAGCCTCTAAAGCAGCAAATTTTTCAGCAGCAGTACCCTTACCACCCGCAATAATCGCCCCAGCATGCCCCATACGTTTACCTGCTGGCGCAGTGACACCGGCAATATAGGAAACGACTGGTTTTGTCACATGATGCTTAATGTATTCAGCAGCTTCATCTTCGGCTGTTCCGCCAATTTCACCGACTAAAATAATAGCTTCAGTCTGTGGATCTTTTTCAAATAACGCCAATACATCAATAAAATTCGTGCCAGGAATGGGGTCTCCGCCTATACCTACACAGGTACTTTGACCTAATCCTAATTCAGTCGTCTGATGAACTGCTTCATAAGTTAAAGTGCCTGAGCGTGAAACAATACCCACCTTGCCAGGTAAATGAATATGACCAGGCATAATACCAATTTTGCATTGACCAGGCGTGATCACACCAGGACAATTTGGACCAATAAGCCGCACTTTTGGATGTTCCATATCAAGATAAGCTTTAACATACAACATATCTAACGTTGGAATACCTTCAGTGATACATACAATCAATTTAATACCAGCGTCAGCTGCTTCCACAATAGAGTCCTTGCAATAAGGCGCAGGCACATAAATAACGGATGCATCTGCCCCTGTTACTTCGTAAGCTTCTTGAACGGTATTAAAAACAGGCAAGCCTAAATGCGTTTGACCACCTTTTTCAGGAGTCACACCGCCTACCATTTTCGTTCCATAAGCGATGGCTTGTTCTGAATGAAAAGTTCCTTGTTTTCCAGTAAACCCTTGGCAAATCACTTTCGTATTTTTATCAATTAATATACTCATAATTATACACCTGCTGCTTGAACGACTTTTATAGCTGCATCAGTAAAACTTTCTGCTGCAATAATATTTAAACCACTTTCCTTAAGTTTTTTAGAACCTAACTCTGCATTATTACCTTCGAGTCGAACGACTACAGGAAGATGAGTTCCAACTTCGGCGACAGCGCCTATAATGCCATCTGCAATCAAATCGCAACGCACAATTCCGCCAAAGATATTCACTAAAATAGCTTTAACATGTTTATCTGATAAAATAATTTTAAATGCTTCAGTGACACGTTCTTTCGTAGCGCCGCCACCCACATCTAAAAAGTTTGCAGGATTACCACCATGTAGTTTTACAATATCCATCGTAGCCATCGCTAAACCTGCACCATTGACCATACAACCGATATTTCCGTCCAGCGCAATATAATTCAGTTCCCAATCACGAGCACGGTTTTCACGCTCATCTTCTTGAGTCGTATCCCGCATTTCACGCAAGACTGGATGACGATACATTGCGTTGTCATCGATATTGATTTTGCCATCTAAACAGATTAAGTTTCCTTGTTGCGTGATAACCAATGGGTTGATCTCTAATAAACTTAAATCACATTCTTCAAACATTTTCGCAAGTCCAAGTAAAATCTTGGTAAATTGCTTTATTTGGTCACCCTTCAAACCCAATGCAAAAGCCAATTGTCTTGCCTGGAAGGGCTGAACACCGACCAATGGATCTACCGTGGTAGTTAGAATTTTTTCAGGTGAATCATGCGCGATTTTTTCAATATCAACGCCACCTTCTGTGGAAGCCATAAAAACAATACGTTGTTTTGCACGATCAATCACAGCACCAAGATATAATTCTTTAGCAATATCGCTGGTTTCTTCAATCAAAACTTGGTTAACAGGCTGGCCATCTGCGTTCGTTTGGTAAGTGACAAGACGTGTGCCTAACATAGCTTGTACCGCTTTAGTTAACTCATCTTTGGTCGATACGAGTTTCACACCACCGGCTTTACCGCGTCCACCTGCATGAACCTGCGCTTTTATAACCCAGCGTTTTGTATTTAACTGATCTGCAATAGCCAAAGCTTCAACTAAATTTGCGGCAACTTGACCATGTGGAACAGGCAAGCCATATTTTGCAAGCAATTGTTTTGCTTGATATTCATGTAGGTTCATTTAATATCTCCAAGTTTCGTAAAACATAAGCTGTGTCATGCCAGCATGCTTTTAGCTGGCATCTATTCTGGATGCCAGCTAAAAGCATGCTGGCATGACAGGAGTGTGCGCAATAGTAATGCAGAATTAGATTTCAAGCAACAAACGAGCTGGATCTTCAAGTAATTCTTTAACAGCAACCAGGAATGTCACTGATTCTTTTCCATCAATAATACGGTGATCATAAGACAATGCTATATACATCATAGGCCGTATCACAATTTGACCATCTTCAACCACCGGGCGTTCTTCTATCTTATGCATACCCAAAATGCCGCTTTGCGGCGAATTAAGAATAGGAGTGGCTAATAATGAACCAAATACGCCGCCATTCGTAATAGAGAATGTGCCGCCTTGCATTTCTTCCAAGGTCAATTTTCCAGCTCTTGCCTTATTTGCATAATCAGCAATGGAACCTTCGATTTCAGCCATGCTCATTTTGTCTGCATCGCGCAACACAGGAACCACCAGACCTCTATCCGTCGATACCGCAACACCTATGTCAAAATAGCCATGATAAACAATATCGGATCCATCAATAGATGCGTTGACGGCGGGGAATCGTTTTAATGCTTCAACCACTGCTTTCACGAAAAACGACATAAATCCTAAACGAACGTTATGACTTTTTTCGAATTTATCTTTGTACTTATTACGTAACTCAATAACTTTTTGTAAATTAACTTCATTAAATGTGGTTAACATTGCCGTATTTTGCGTCACTTCCAGTAAACGCTCTGCAATGCGAGCACGAATACGAGTCATGGGAACACGCTTTTCAATACGCTCACCGATTGTTTCTTCCACAACAGGTACGCTTTTTGCTGACAGTACATTTTCTTTCGTAATCCGGCCACCTTTACCTGTTCCTTTGACTCCTGAAACGTCAATATCACGCTCAGCGACGACACGTCTCACGGAAGGACTTAAATTATTAGCGGCAGCAACGGTTTTTTCTGGGGCTTTAGCAGGTGCGGCTGTTGCTTGAGCCCCCTCTTCAATAATTGCAACTAGCTCATTAGCATTTACCACATCGCCAGATTTTTTGATAATTTGCTTTAAAACTCCATCAACTGGCGATGGAACTTCAAGCATCACTTTATCAGTTTCCAGGTCGACTAAATTTTCATCGCGCGATACAGCTTCCCCGACTTTTTTATGCCATGTTGAAATAGTGGCATCAGCTACTGATTCTGGCAACATAGGAACTTTTACTTCAATTGTCATTAGAGTTTCCTTTTTATATCATCGTGTGGTCGGTGTTAAAGTAGCGAAGCCTAAAGCTTCCGCCAGTATTTTATTTTGTTCTTTTACGTGAACAGAGTGATAACCCCCAGAAGGCGCAGCCATCGAAGGTCGTCCAGCGTATGTTAATTGTTGATCTGCTTCCAGGCATTCACGTAAATTATGTTGAATACTATACCATGCCCCCTGATTAATAGGTTCTTCCTGGCACCATATAATATTTTTTATTTTTTTGTAAGGAGCCAACACTTCTTTAAAACATGCCGCAGGAAATGGATAAAGTTGCTCAATACGTATCATGGCGGCATTATTTAATTTTAACTCATTACGTTTTTCAAGCAAGTCATAGTAAACTTTACCTGAACATAAAATGACCCTATCGACTTTCTTAATATCTTTGGAGGTTTCAGGAATTACTAATTGAAACTCACCGTTTGCTAATTCATCGAGTGTCGAAACAGCTAATGGATTACGTAAAGGACTCTTAGGTGTCATCACAATAAGTGGTTTACGATAAGGTCTTATCATTTGACGACGCAGCATATGAAACATTTGTGCGGGCGTACTTGGCACGCAAACTTGCATATTATCTTGTGCACATAATTGTAAATAACGTTCCAAACGGGCTGATGAATGCTCAGGACCAATACCTTCTTGACCATGAGGGAGTAACATGACTAATCCTGATAATCGTCCCCATTTTTGTTCGCCTGAACTTATAAATTGATCTATAACGACTTGTGCGCCATTGGCGAAGTCACCAAATTGTGCCTCCCATAACACTAAATTTGTTGGGACTGTAGAAGCATAACCATATTCAAATGCTAACACAGCTTCTTCGGATAAAAGTGAATCGACTATATTAATTTGCGCCTGATTTGCTTGAATATGACTAAGCGGAATATAAGGAGTGCCTGTATTTTGATCATATAAGATAGCATGTCTGTGAGCAAATGTTCCACGACCAGAATCTTGACCGCATAAACGAATAGGATAACCTTCAACCAATAAAGTAGCATAGGCTAGGATTTCTGCATAACCCCAATTCAAAGCTAGCGTCCCTTCGGTCATTTTTTCTCTTGCTTCCATCATTTTTTTAACTTGTGCTTGCAATACAAAGCCTTCGGGTAATTTTTCTAATTGTTTTGCAATGTCTTTAAGTTTTTTTAACGGAAAACCGGTGTTGGCTTTTTCAGTCCATTTTTTGCCCGCAAAAGGTGCCCACTCATCAGAAAACTCATAACCTTTTTCATCAGTCCAAAGACTCACGACACTCTTTCCTTGTTCCAATTTATTGCGATAATCTTCCGCAAATTGTTTTTCTTTTTTATCATCAATAATACCTTCGGCAAGTAACTTAGCCGCATATAAATTAGCAGGTGTCGGTAATGCTTTGATAATTTTATACATCATGGGTTGTGTTGCTGAGGGTTCATCAGCTTCATTGTGACCGTGCCTTCGATAACATACGAGATCGATCACTATATCTTTCTTAAATCGGGCACGAAAATCAGACGCTAATTGCGCCACAAAATAGACAGCTTCCGGATCGTTTCCATTCACATGCAGAATAGGTGCTTGCACCATTTTAGCTACGTCTGTGCAATAAAGACTGGAACGTGCATCGTGTATATTGCTAGTCGTAAAACCAACCTGGTTATTTATCACGATATGGATAGAGCCGCCTACCCAAAACCAACGGGTTTGTGACATGGCAAAAGTTTCCATCACGACACCTTGAGCAGCAAATGCTGCATCACCGTGAATCTGGATTGGCATCACAAGTTTGCGATCTATATCTTTTCTACGTCGTTGTCTTGCCCGCACCGAGCCCTGCACGACAGGTGAAACAATTTCTAAATGTGAAGGATTAAAGGCTAAAGCAACATGCATAGGACCATAAGAAGTTTTCAAATTGGTTGAAAAGCCCAAATGATATTTCACATCCCCTGAACTAGCCTCATCAACAATGTGGTCTTCAAAATGAGCGAAAATATCGTTGGGTGCTTTTCCTAAAATATTCACTAATACATTTAATCTACCGCGATGGGCCATGCCAATGATAACATCTTTTAATCCGCCTTCAGCTCCGCGATTGATCATCACATCGAGCATAGGTATTAAGCTGTCGCCGCCTTCCAAAGAAAATCGCTTCTGCCCTACATATTTCGATCCTAAATATTTTTCCAGACCTTCTGCGACAACGAGCCTGTCGAGTATGCGAATTTTTTCATCTTTAGTAAGGGAAAAGTTATTCCAATTTTGCTCCATTCGTTGTTGAATCCAATTCAACTCTTCCAACTGTATGATATCCATATATTCAATACCAATACTTCCGCAATAAACTTTACGTAAGGATTGATAAATTTCATCTAAAGTAGCTGTTGATTTATTGATACCATGATATGAACCTACATCAAATATAGTATTCATATCAGCATCGGTGAAATTATAATACTTTAAATCCAAGGTAGGATTATACGAACCTTTATAGATGCCTAAAGGATCAAGATTTGCATGCAAATGACCCAAATTACGATAAGCAAAAATTAAATCTATCACTTTTTCTTGTTTATGTTTATAAGCAATATCAACTGGGCCATGATTAGAAATAGCTCGATGTTGAGCGGGCTGTTTTATAAGTTGTGCTATTTGATGTCTGACATCGGCATGTGAAACATCACAGGTAGACTGTGCAATTTGATTAAAATAATCACGCCATTCAGGAGCCAATTGCTCAGGTTCTTTAAGATAAGTTTCGTAAAGTCCTTCCAGGTAAATATCGCTTCCACCCGATAAATAGGATTCTTGCTGTAATTCTTGCATGGTTTTTTGCATAAGTTATACGCCTGCTTCTACCATTAATTCTTTAATATGACTAATGGCTTTCGTTGGATTTAAGCCTTTTGGACAAACATCAACACAATTCATGATACCACGGCAACGAAATACGCTAAACGGGTCAGCCAGATTAGCTAAACGTGCATTTTTTTCGGTATCGCGACTATCTGCCAAGAAGCGATAAGCCTGCAATAAACCCGCCGGACCTATGAATTTATCAGGGTTCCACCAAAACGAAGGACAGGATGTAGAACAACAAGCACATAAAATACATTCATACAAACCGTCCAGCTTTTCACGTTCTTTGGGTGATTGTAAACGTTCTTTTGCGGGTATAGGATCGCGATTTTGTAAATAAGGATTGACGTTGTTATATTGTTGGTAAAATTGTGTCATATCCACAACCAAATCACGAACCACAGGTAATCCAGGTAAAGGTCTAATAACAATGGGTTCTTTTAGGGATGAAAGATGGGTCGTACATGCTAAACCATTTTTACCATTGATATTCATGCCATCTGAACCGCAAACACCTTCTCTACAGGAGCGTCTAAGCGTCAGGGAATCATCAAATTTATTCTTGATAACGAGTAAGGCATCCAAAACCATAAAACAATTATTTTCTTTGATATCAATATCAAAGTCTTGCATATAAGGCTTGCTATCCGTTTCAGGATTGTAGCGATAAATTGAAAAGCGCATCATATAAATCCTCTAGTATTTTCTTTCTTGAGGTTGAATAGGTGGAACTTCGTGGGGTTTCATATTAACGGGTCGAAATGTAATTTCACCACTCTCAAAATAAACAGAATGTTTCATCCAATGTGCATCATCACGATTTGGAAAATCTATACGCGCATGCGCTCCACGACTTTCTTTTCGATCATTTGCCAAATAAGCGGTTGCAAGTGCCGTTGCCATTAAATTGTCAAGTTCTAAAGCTTCAATGCGACTCGTATTAAATACTTGACTCTTATCTTTTATAGAACACAACTTCAAACGTTTTTGTAATGCTTTTAATTTATCGAACCCCTCTTTCATGGCATCGTGGGTACGAAATACGCCAAAATCATTTTGCATAATTTTTTGCAGCGCTTCGCGAATGTCATCGACACTTTCACCACCTGTATTTTCATTCCAACGATTTAAATTAGTAAACGCTTTTTCAATCTCAGGACGTGAAGGATCACGAAAATCTAAACCCATTCGAATACTTTCTTGAACATGTTTACCTGCCGCGCGGCCAAATACTACTAAATCTAATAATGAATTTGCACCTAAACGATTTGCGCCATGTACAGAGACGCATGCACATTCACCAGCGGCATAAAGACCTTCTACAATATGGTCTTCACCATTTTTCACTGTAAGGACTTGGCCGTGATAATTGGTTGGGATACCGCCCATAATATAATGACAGGTAGGAATCACAGGAATAGGATCTTTAAGTGGATCAACGCCCGCGAAAGTAATCGCGAGATCGCGAATGCCAGGTAAGCGTTCATTAATAACATCTGCACCCAAATGATCTAATTTGAGCAATACATAATCCCCTTTAGGACCACAGCCTCTGCCCTCACGTATTTCAATCATAATGGCACGCGAAACAACGTCTCTACTTGCAAGGTCTTTTAGGTTAGGCGCATAACGTTCCATGAAACGTTCGCCATCTTTGTTCACAAAAAATCCGCCTTCACCGCGGCTGCCCTCAGTAATGAGCACACCTGCGCCTGCAATTCCGGTAGGATGAAATTGCCAAAACTCCATATCTTGCAAAGGTATACCTGCTCGCAATACCATACCAAAACCATCGCCTGTATTAATATGTGCATTGGTCGTGGATTGAAAAATGCGGCCTGCTCCACCTGTTGCTAAAATCACAGCTCTGGCATGGAAAAAAGCAACCTGACCAGTTTCAATACACATCGCAAGCACACCTGCTATGCCTTTATCGGTTGTAACCAGATCGATTGCAAACCATTCATTAAAAAAGGTTGCTTGTGCTTCTATATTCTTTTGGTACAAGGTATGCAGCATAGCATGTCCGGTGCGATCTGCCGCACAGCAGGTACGATGTACCAGCTCTTTTCCATAATTACGCGATTGTCCGCCGAATGCTCGTTGATAAATTTTCCCATCATCTAAACGAGAAAATGGTAAGCCCATGTGTTCTAATTCGTAAATGGTTTCAGGTGCATTTTTGCACATATACTCAATTGCATCTTGATCACCAATAAAATCGGCGCCCTTTACTGTGTCATACATATGAAAACGCCAGTCATCACTGCCATCTGTATTACCTAATGCAGCATTAATTCCGCCTTGAGCAGAGACCGTATGCGAACGCGTTGGAAAAACTTTAGAAATAACAGCGACATGTAAACCTGATTGCGCAAGCTCCAAAGAAGCCCGCAAGCCAGCCCCACCGCCGCCAATAATGACCGTATCAAATGTATAAGTAGCTAAATTTGCTATATTCATTAATTAAACACCCCACAAAATCAATACTGCAGCAATAAAAAAAGCTACTAAAGCTAATAATATAAAAACATATAAAGTTAAGCGTATAGCTGCACATTTTACATAGTCGGTAATGACCGTCCACATCCCTATCCAGGCATGAAATAACAGCAATAAAAATACGATGGCGGTTGCTATTTTCATCCAGGAATAAGTAAAAAGCGAAGCCCAATGGGTATAATTTATTTCTGATTGTGCAGCTAAAAAAATTACGATACCTATCGTATAGATAGCCATGATGCAGGCTGAAATATGCTGAACAAGCCAATCTCGCAAGCCTTTATGATTTACACTATATATTGCTTTTACCATAACCAAACGCCCGTCATTATAATAAATAAAATACTCACAATCATCGTTAAAACAGACATGATTCGACCACTTTTAAGTTCTTCGCCTATATGTAAATCCATCAGTAAATGCCTTATACCTGCGACAAAATGGTAAATAAAAGCTGACAAAAAACACCATACTATAAACTTCATGACTGGTGTCGATAAAAACTCCTTTAAACTATCGAAGTCTTGCTGTGACGCCAGAGACAACTTTAATCCCCAAAGAAAGATTGGGATAAGTAAAAACAAAATGACACCGGAAATACGGTGCAAAATTGAAACAATGGCAGGTATTGGAAATCGAATAGTTAAAATATTTAAATTTTTAGGTCGATGATTATTCACAGCGGCAAGTATTCCCCTGAAAGTTTGTGTTTATTAAAGCCAGCACTAACAAAATAATTCTGATTATAACCAGCAAGATATGCCAAAGCAATCAGCATTAGGATACAGACTTCATTTCCAGTAGAATATATAAATTTGACAAGCATCATACGAATTCTTATAGTTGTGGGCCTTCCAGATGGAGACTATCATGGCTGAACAAAAAGCAAAATTAAGCATAAAAAATACAAATGTCGAACTGGACATACTTTCAGGCACTCTGGGACCTGAAGTCGTTGATGTTAGTTCGCTATTTAAAACGGGGTATTTCACTTATGACCCAGGTTTTATGTCTACAGCCTCCTGCGAATCCAAGATTACCTATATTGATGGGGATGAAGGTATTTTATTATATCGCGGTTATCCCATTGACCAACTGGCTAGAAGTTCCAGTTTTGTTGAAGTTTGCTATCTTTTATTACATGGTGAATTACCTAATAAGATTGAGTTCAAGGAATTTTGCAATGCTATTAATCGACACACCATGGTACATGAGCAAATTCGAAACTTTTTCAATGGATTTAGACGTGATGCGCATCCTATGGCTGTCATGGTTGGCGTCGTAGGTGCATTATCTGCTTTTTATCATGATAAATTAAACATCAAAGATCCGGAACATAGAGCCATTTCTGCGCTGCGACTTATTGCAAAAATGCCTACCATTGCAGCGATGTGTTACAAATATTCGGTAGGCCAACCTTTTATGCCGCCAAAAAACAAAATGACCTATGCTGAAAATTTTCTGTATATGATGTTTGGAACACCTTGTGAAGACTACATCCCTAACCCTGTTCTGGCACGTGCGCTCGATAGAATTTTTATTCTGCATGCTGATCATGAACAAAATGCATCGACTTCCACTGTTCGATTAGCAGGTTCTACTGGCGCAAACCCATTTGCTTGTATATCCGCAGGTATTGCGGCTCTTTGGGGGCCTGCGCATGGCGGTGCTAATGAAGCGGCGCTCAATATGCTGCATGAAATTGGTGATATCTCCCAAATACCTAAATATATTGCGCGTGCCAAAGACCCTAATGACAATTTCAGACTTATGGGATTCGGTCATCGTGTTTATAAAAACTACGATCCAAGAGCAAAAGTCATGCGCGAAACATGCTACGAAGTATTAGAAGCTGTTGGCGCACATCACGATCCTTTTTTCAAAATTGCTATGGAATTGGAAAGAATCGCATTAGAAGATCCCTATTTCATCGATAGAAAACTTTATCCTAATGTTGATTTTTATTCTGGTATCACTTTAAGCGCCATTGGTATACCGCCAAATATGTTTACTGTGATTTTCGCGCTCGCGAGAACTATTGGCTGGATTGCACACTGGAATGAAATGATCAGCAGCCCTTATCGTTTAAGTAGACCACGACAACTTTATACTGGCCCAACGGAAAGAAACTATGTTCCTATGAAAACGCGGGAACCGGTTTCTTAAGTTTTATCACCGCCAAACAAAAAACTTACTCCAAAATTCAACATATAATCATTATAGCTATTACCTGTTGTCTGATAAACATCACGGAATTCAGCGCGCATGGCAACGGTAGGACCCCAAAATAATTGCGCGCCCAGCCCTGCATTGATATTACCTGGATGCTCACTGTCCGTTCCATTCGGAGCCAAGGTCAGCAATCCTATACCACCTAATACATAAGGCTCAAGATGTCCAAAAGCTCCGAAACGATAAATGCCATCAATATTGTATAAAACACCGTGGACACCTTCACCGCCCAATTCTTCAGATTGCCTGGTATTCAAAATTCCTGCACCTGCTTCCATGGCCCAATGTTGGGTAAAATTATAGGCTAGTGCAAGATTGGGAAAAGCAGAGTTATTCAAATCACGTTTATTATTAAAATGATAATATGCATCGGCTAGCGTGATCGTCACGCTACCAGGTAGATTACCTGCAACTCCAACTCTATGACTCATTAAAATGAGCACGCCAATACAACTGATTAAATATTTTTTTTTCATTCTCATATCCCTTTTTGATTCGCCATTCAATCATTTTGTCAGCACTCTTGCAACTGCCTTTTTCCATCCAACATAAAAATGTTCGCTTTGATGCGATGCCATTTTTGGAGTGAATTCAGCATTTATTTTCCATAGATCAGCTATTTCATTTAAAGAATGATAAACACCCACTTGTAGTCCTGCTAAATAAGCCGCACCTAAAGCACTTGTTTCAATGCATTGTGGTCTTTGTACTTTTAACATTAATATATCAGCCATAAATTGTAACAACCAATTATTTGCTACCATTCCTCCATCAACACGTAACACTTCAAGCGGAGTTTCACTGTCATGACGCATGGCTTGTAATAAATCCCGTGATTGATAACAAACAGATTCAAGTGCAGCTCTTGCAATATGCGCTATACCGCTGTTTCGCGTTAGACCTAATAATGCACCTCTGGCATCTGGGTCCCAGTAAGGCGCACCTAAACCGGTAAACGCCGGCACTAAATATACACCTTCAGTATCCGATATGTTTTTTGCCAATGTTTCCGTTTCTTGCGCTGTTTTAATAAGTTTTAAAGTATCTCGTAACCATTTGATAGTCGTGCCTGCTGAAAAAATACTTCCTTCTAGACCATAGGTTACCTGCCCCTGCAAACGATAAGCTATGGTACTTAATAATTTATGTTCTGAATGAATCAAACACGCTCCCGTATTCATCAACATAAAACAACCTGTACCATAAGTACTTTTGATCATGCCAGGATGAAAACAAGCCTGCCCCACCGTCGCTGCTTGTTGATCTCCCGCCACACCCGCGATTGGAATAGGCGCACCTAACAATGTTGCATCAGTCAGACCATAATCATCACTGGAATTCAATACAATAGGCAGTAGTGTTTTAGGAATAGAAAATGCTGCTAAAATTTCATCGTCCCATGTCTGTTTAACAATATTAAATAATAAAGTACGCGAAGCATTCGTTGCATCTGTTGCATGCATTTTACCACGAGTCAATTTCCACAATAAAAATGTATCGACAGTTCCAAACAAAAGATCACCTTTTTCCGCCAACTCGCGTGCGCCATGCACATGATCCAATATCCACATCATTTTTGTTGCAGAAAAATACGGATCGAGTAAAAGTCCTGTTTTTTTCTGTAAATGACCCGCAATAGGAAGTTGCGATAACTCACGGCAACGTTCGGCAGTGCGTCTATCTTGCCAAACTATGGCAGGATAAATAGGTATGCCTGTTTTTCTGTCCCACATGATCGTGGTTTCGCGTTGATTGGAAATACCTATCGCTGCTATTTGATTTGCCGTTAAACTACTCTTTTTTAATGCTTCACGACAACATATGACGGTATTTTGCCAAATTTCTTCTGGGTCTTGCTCCACCCATCCAGGCTGGGGATAATATTGCTTTAAATCCATTTGATGTTGACTTATTGGACGTCCATCGCGTTTGAATATTATCGCGCGACTGCTTGTTGTGCCTTGATCGATTGCCAACAAATAGGTAGACATGGGTTGAGTACCTCAAATAAAATATAAGCCTATTTAAACATATCAGCAGAACAATATGATAGATTATACGGATATTTTCATCATAGGCGGCGGTATCAATGGCGTCGCCATAGCAGCGGACGCTGCAGGTCGTGGATTATCTGTTCGATTATGTGAAAAAAATGATTTAAGCGCGGGAACATCGTGGGCAAGCAGCAAATTGATTCATGGCGGATTACGCTATTTAGAATTCTATGAGTTTGGTCTTGTTAAAAAAGCGCTTCATGAGCGTGAAATACTTCTTTTTAGAGCTCCTTTTTTAGTAAAACCTTTAGAATTTATACTACCCCATGAAAAACATTTACGGCCCGCATGGATGATTCGAATTGGGCTATTCTTATACGATCATCTGAGCATGAGAAAAACTCTACCTGGTTCAACTTCCATTTCATTTAAAAATGATGAACGTGGGCTCGAATTACAACCCCATCTGACTCGAGGTTTTTCTTATTACGATTGCTTTACTGATGATGCTCGTTTGGTAATCTTAAATGCCATCTCCGCAAAAGAAAAAGGTGCTATTATTTCAACTCGAACAGAATTTATTTCAGCAGTACGTGAAAAAGATTATTGGAAAATAACATTAAAAAATGTATTAAATAATCATATTTTTTTTCATTATGCAAAAATATTATGTAATGTTACAGGACCATGGGTCAAAGAAACTCAAAATAAAATACGTACTGATTTAACATTTGATATTCACTTAGACAAAGGCAGTCACATTGTTGTACCTAAATTATATGATGGCGATTTTGCCTACATTCTACAACATAGTGATAAACGCATAGTGTTTGCTATACCTTACCTTGAAAAATATACCTTAATTGGCACAACAGATGTACCCTACATGAATAATCCAGATCATATTACCATTTCACACGAAGAAATAGATTATTTATGTTCTATCATAAATCGTTATTTCAAAAAAGTGATACACAAGAATGATCTTATCTGGTCATATTCAGGTGTGAGATGTTTGCAAGCAAAAACAGGACATTCTGCCGCGACAACAACACGTGATTTTCAATGTTTAACAGAAAACATCAATAATCTTCCGCTCGTTTCTATTATCGGCGGAAAACTCACAACACATAGAGTGCTCGCTGAATCTATCGTTAATCAATTAACAACGAAACCTGCCTGGACTTCAACGGCTTCTTTACCTGGAGGAGATATTCCTGATCAAGATTTTCATAAGTTCTGCGATGCATTACAAAAAAATTATCCTTGGTTACCAAAAAATATGATACTGCGTTATGCAAAAAATTACGGGACACGTGTCCATATTTTATTAGAAAATGCACACTCGCTACATGATTTAGGTGAGGATTTTTCACATGGACTCTATCAAAAAGAAGTTGAATATTTAGTAAAATATGAATGGGCCATGACGGCTGATGATATTTTATGGCGTAGAACAAAACTTGGTTTGGAATTTTCTGAAGTTGAAAAAAACAAGCTTGAATCCTGGCTGCAAAATATATTTGAATTTATGTAAGTATAAGCATATAGTTGACATGATTTTTTAGGATATTTCACATAAGGAGATTTCGATGCAATTCAAAAAATCCATTCTTTTAGCAATTATGATTACATTATCAAGCACAGCCAATGCTGCCTTACAAACTTACAATTACACCGATGAAGATTCATCAGTAAGAGTGACTTCTGGCAGGGCAAAGCCTTGTTCGAATACAGCCGGTAAATATACACCCAGGAGAAACCCTGACGGAAGCCCTGGCGTATCTTCAGCTAATAATAATGAAATTACTTTATTATGCATAACAACTGTAGGTGATACATGCACAGCCGACATTTTTGCCAGCCGCGATTGCAGTGGTGCTAAAGTCGGAGAAGCTGGTCTTAGCTTATCAAAAAAATCAGTAAGCTGGGTAACATCAACTAACGCTAAGTATGTTTTCACTTCAGAAAATGGTGGAACCGTTTTGAAAGTAAATTATCCGACGAGTCATTTTTCAGAAGTTACTAAAAAGTGATTGTCTGAGTGAGCACGCCGCACCCAGACAAAGGTCGCGGCTTAGCCTCCAGGGGGCGGGGTACGTGGAATATTAAGTGGAGCTGGAACACAGTAGATAGTCCAATCGACCATTCCGCCCGTATAAGAACCAATACACATCCCTGAAGGGGCACCAGGACAGCTAACATCACTACTATGATTATACCCAAAGGCACCGATCCAAATCTGGTAAAAGCCACTTGGGGAGACCATTATTCCATTGTTATACTTAGGATTGAACGGATCTTGACTACCCACCTCGAGGTCTATAGTGAGTCCGTAACCAATAACAGGAGGGGGTGGGCCGCCACCAGGGCCACCACTGGGGTAAGCGCTAGGAGAACTCAAAGAAACCGATGGACTAGTATTTGGCGGGCATTGCTTAATAGGAGTCTGAATAACTTGATCACCCGTCCTTGGTCTATATGTATACCCCGCTACGTTGACCTGAGTAATACCTCGGCCAAGTACAATGGTGTTTGATAAAGCAGCTGGGGCATTACCCCCGACACTCGTTCGAGTAATAGTAGTGCTATCCGTGGGTTTAACAGCAGTGCTACTCGTAGCTACTCCTCCTTGAGAAAGGGGCTGAAGATTAGTGCTAGTTGCTGCTGTTGCAGGAATAAACCAACTTATTGAAAGAACACACATTCCTGTCACGAATAAGTTTTTTAGATAACTCATGGCCTGCCCCTCGTCGTTTATCGTATATTTTAAGTATATACCCAATTTAATAAAATACTACAAGAAGGAGTCTTGGCTTTAGACTCTTTATTGTAATTCATTGATTCTTATATCATATCCCATTTCATTTGAAAGCCATAAACATCAGCATTACCAGTCACATCACCTTTACTGGTAGTCACTTGACCTCCAACTTGCTGCGTAATATCAATAGGCACAGATGCTGTAAAGAAATGTGTCCAACCTAAATCAAATCCTAATGTTTTAGTTGCTTGGAAATGCGCCCCTAAAGCCAATGCTATACGGTCACCATCTGGCAATTGTAAGTTTCTATCTTCATTATTGGATGGTGTTTCATCATAACCTGCACCAGTTCGTATAAACCATCGTTCATCAACATGATAATTAGCACCTACCGCATAATTCCATGTGTTGTGATAATTTTGCGGTATATTCACAGTAATGGAATTACTGATATCCACATTTTCATCTACACCAGAAACATTATGTAAAACCACATCTTTAAAAATACCCCACTGGATGTGACTTACTGTAGCCATTAAATCCCAGGAAGGATGAACTGCACTAAAAAAACTTAAGGTCGTTGTCGCGGGTATGGTAGCTGTTGTTTTTAAATTATTATTCGATATCTCTGGCGGCAAAGTCTCGTTTAGAAAATTTGCAAGCGGCCCAGTAAATTTACTAGTACCCGTAAAATTATGCGTGACTTTTGACTGATAAGCTAAACCCATTCTCGTCTGCGGTGTAAATTGATAAAGAATACCTGCATGATAACCCACACCATGTCCTGATAAAGAGTTATTTGCATAACTATCAAACATAGGCTCAAATACTGTTGCAACGAGATTAAATTGGGCTTCAGAGTATTCGATATCTGCTCCAGCACCTATTGACAAATGTTGATTAATCGCAAAACCTAAAGATGGTGCAACATCAATGACTTTTAGCGATGTCTTGGTTGCTGAATAACGCACAATAGAACCATAACCATAATTAGTTTGTAAGCCAAAAGGAACTGCAACACTCAAACCAAACACAAGGTTGCTGAAAAGAGGAGCCGCATAATGAAGATCAGGTACAAAATTAAGTGTGCCGCCTTGCGCCTTAGTGGCTCTGGGTTCATTATCATCAATTTTTTCGACAGCTATCGTACCATCAAATAAAAAATCTACCGTAATGGGTACAATACCTAAAACTAACTGTTGGTTAGGTATTCGAACCAAACCTGCTGGATTATAATAAGCAGTGCTTGCATCTTCGGCAATAGCTGCGCGACCCGCATGATAATTACCGACACTCGCACCATCCTGCTCCCACAACTGAAATGCGGCTGCAAAAACACCATGAGGAAGAACTATTGATCCAGTGATAGACATTAATAAAAAAAATTGTTTTATGGTTAGTTTTTTTACCATGCATCCTTCCTTTGGTATTTCTGAGTAAGGTCATGTAGAATACCGGATTTCAATAACAATACAACCCTTCGTGGAGATTTTTTGTGGCAGAAACCCCTTCAAACATGCTGCCTTTGGGCACAAAAGCACCTTATTTTACTTTACCTGATACCTTGCAAAACCGCATGGTTTCATTAACTGAGATGAGATCTAAAACAGCAACAGTTATTATGTTTATTTGCAATCATTGCCCTTATGTAAAATTGATACAAGATAAAATGGTTGAAGTCGCTAAGCATTATCAAAAACTTGGTGTTAGCTTTATTGCCATCAATGCTAATAATGCAGAAAAATATCCTGCGGATAACCCAGAAAATATGCATAAAAATGCTGAACATTTAGGTTTTACATTTCCTTATCTTTTTGATGAAAGTCAAGAAGTCGCGCGTGCCTATCAAGCCGCTTGTACTCCAGATTTTTATATATTTGATAGTGATTTATTATGCGTTTATCGTGGACGTTTCGATGATGCAAAACCTGGGAATGGAAAAGCTGTCACAGGCATGGATTTGACTAATGCACTTGATGCTTTGATTTCGGGTAAAACAATATCGCAAGATCAAAAGCCGAGTGTGGGTTGTAATATCAAATGGAAGTAAAACATTTTATTGCTTGATTGAATACCCAGCCGCATATTTATGTAAAATACTTGCAATTAAAGTCTGATAAGGTATTCCTTCATATGCGGCTTTCTGTTTAATGCGCAGCAAATCATTACTAGCAAGACGGATGTTAACCCTAGCATCTTTACGAAGCGTATTTTTAGCGGCTTTTTTAGCAATACTTTTAGCTTTATTTAGGTTTTTAACAGATTTCCATTCACCTTTATTGTATGAGTCCAATAATTCTTGCTCTTCCATATCAAGCTTTATTTGCTTCTTTTTCATAATAACCTCTCTCTGTTATTGCTTCAAAAAACGTTAACTTATCACCCTACTCCAAATGATAAGCTCATCATATTGAGCTATTTTTTTATACTTGGATATAAAATTATTTAAAAAAAACTCTAAAGAAAAATTCTTATCACTTCCTGGAAAAAGTCGGTCGCTTATCACAATAACATCCGGCTTTTTAAGCATAATATCATTAACAATAAGATTTCTAAAATCATTTAGATCCGCCTGGCTTTTTGAATGATGCATCATGTACATCCCGGGAAAAAACCAATAGCATTGTATAAGCTGCACATCTTTCAAATTCAAATAATCTATCGCTGGATAAGGAGATGGATTATTTGATAAAAAATACACGCTTTTTACATTTTTTAATTGAGATAAATGTTCTATTATTTTAAATTCATTTTGTTGTTTGAAATGTAAAGCTTCATTATTAATAAGATAATAGTATTTTATGGGATCTTTTAACAAAAATAGACTCACAAACAATATGATAAAAATTGACATCCATGGATAACTTGCTTTTAGAGAAATTTCAACATATCTATACACCATTTGTACTACCAGAAGCGTAACAAACGCTATGGCTGGATATAAATGATACCCCCAATTGGATTTTTGTAATACATAAACAACAATAAAACCGATTGCATAAATAGCGAATACATTTTCTAATTTGTGATTTTTAATGAAATAAAAAGAAATGCCATAAATCATTAAAATCATCAAAGAAAATTTAATTCCTATATTTGACCATGCTATATGTGTATCAAAATACGGATAATAATATTCGAATACAAGCGGCAAAATTTTCGTAAAATAGCCAGGATAAAAAATGACAATATTTAAAAAATATAAGATAGTCATTGAAATAACAATCATATTATCTATAGTGATTTTGCGTCGATAGAGTAAAAATATAAAAAACGGTATAAAAAAATGTGGTTTTATGCAAAAGCCAATACCTGCCATGATAGCCGCTATGAAAATAAAAACTCTATGCATTGAAATACCATACAGGCTTGCCATTGACAGATATATATAAGGCATAATGAGTATCAACATGATATGCTCGCGTTGCGCAAAACTTACGCCTGGCAATAACAATATCCATGCTGTAGCAGGTAGCAAAATACATGATTTATAAACAGGCATTTTTTTTGAAATTTTTTCAATACTTTGATAAGATAAAAAAAGACTTACAATAATCCATAAATAAATAAAAACACGACACGTCACCATAAAAGTTGTTGAAACCCATTTTGCGGCCAATACTGGTATCGCATAAATATACAATATCATCGGTGGATTCGATTCAAATATATCTATGCCATATTTTCCACCATTAAGCATACGTTCACTGACATGCATGAGCATGCTGACGTCCATATTAAAAATGGAATTTATTTGAATATAAATAGAAGACAAAGCTATTAAAAGCATTACAATATAGATTGTACTATAGGAGATTATCTTCATGGATTGGTCATATTTATTAAAAATTCTAGTTATCATTCAACACCTAGTCTCATTTTTAGGCGTATTAATTATTTTATCTGGAATCCTATTGGCTATCTATCAATACTTATCGCAATATATAAAAGGCCAAATCGTATCAGAGAATGACGGTCTTAATGCGATACGTCTAAATTTAGGAAGAACGCTTATTTTAGGTTTGGAATTTATTGTCGCTGCCGATTTAATTGGTACTACAACAGCGCCAGATTATTATACGGTGGGAATTTTGGCCATTATTGTGGTCATACGAACGGTGTTAAGTTTTACACTAAATAAGGAGTTAATGAGTTTGAGCAAGATGAATTAACTTTTTCTTGCCCTCCTTCCCCCATCCCCTTCCTCCAAAAAAAGCATTTGGAGGAAGGGGTGACTAGAAGCTAAACTCCAGTGGCTTCCCAATCATGCCTAGCTATCATTTTTTCGCCTAATTGTTCCCGCTGTTTAATGTATTGGTTATAGAGTTCGTGAATACCTTTACTTCTTGCGTAACAAATTGGACCGCCGCGGAATGGCGCAAATCCTGTGCCAAATATCATGCCTGCATCCAGTAAATCCGCATCTGCTACGACACCCTCACGCAAGCAAGCAAATGCTTCATCTAACATACGCAAAATTAAGCGATCGGATATGGTTTCCAAGGGTTTATTATACTTAAAGTCTTTATTTTTAATTTGTTTACCTGCTTTAGTATATTTATAAAAACCCTCCCCTGTTTTACGACCTAACTTTCCTTTTTCAACTAATTGAACAAGCTCAGGAGGAATACTGGTATTCATATATTCACCTAAATATTTCGCAACCGATAAACAAACATCCAGACCCACTGCATCAGCTAATGCAACAGGCCCCATGGGCATACCAAAGTCAACCATAGCTTTATCGATAGCTTCTGCAGGAACGCCTTCTTTAATCATGGCAACCGCTTCAAGCAGATATGGCATTAAAACACGATTTACCAAAAATCCTGGGCTTGATTTGACTGGCAATGGCAAGCGATCAATTTTACGCGTAAATGCTATAGCTTTTTGAACAATAGAAGGATCCGTTACTTGACCTTGAACGATTTCAACTAATTGCATTTTTGCAACAGGATTAAAGAAATGAATACCGACTAAACGTTCAGGACGTTGCATCACCGTATTAATATCATCCAAAGGAATACTGGATGTATTCGTTGCCAATATTGCATCAGGTTTAGCTTTCATCTCAAGTGATTTAAATAAAGCTTGTTTAGTCGCTAAATCTTCAAAAATAGCTTCAATAATCACATCCGCACGACCAATGCCATCACCCTGCACATCAGGCATTAACCTATCCATAGCTTTTTGAACCAAATAAGGTTCTTTCAGCTTTTCTTGATAAAGTTTATAAGCTCTTTTTATAGCAGGTGCGATAAATTTAGGCTCACGATCTTGCAAAGTGACTGTCATACCTTGCAAGGCACACCAAGCAGCAATATCGCCGCCCATGGTACCTGCGCCTATCACGTGAACATGTTTAGCTGAAAATTTAATTTCTTTAGCAAGACCTTTCATACGTTCTTGTAAGAAAAAGACTCTCACTAAATTTTCACAGGTGTCACTGAAAAATAATTTACCGCAAGTTCTAGCTTCTTTTTGCATAGGTAAATCACCCCACACACCCGCGTCTTCCCAATTATCGACGACATTGTAAGGTGCGGGATAATAAGCAGGATTAACTTTTGCTCGCAATTGCTTTCTAAAAACATTAGCCAGTACCATACGAGCTAATTTTGAATTACTTAAATTTTGCAACCATGTTGCTTTATGTCGCTCTGGATGTTGAGTCGCATAATATTTTGCAGCTTTTACTAAATGACGTTTAGGCACTGCTGCATCGACAAAGCCCAATTTTGCGGCTGCTTTTCCAGAAACGGTATGACCGGATAAAACCATATTCATACCCTGCATCGCACCTATCAATCGAGGTAATCGGACCGAGCCGCCCCAACCTGGATGAATACCCAGTTTAACTTCGGGCAAACCTAATCTCGTTTTTGGATCATCGCAAGCAACACGATAATGACATGCTAATGCTAATTCAAGACCGCCGCCGACACAAAAACCATCTATCATGGCAACTGTTGGGATTTTTAGATTTTCGATTTTATCTAAAATCAATTGTCCTTGTTGCAATAATTGAACTGCTTGATCAATATCTTTAAATTTATTGAACTGCGCTATATCGGCACCCGCTATAAATCCATTTTTTTTACCTGAAGCAATAATGATACCTTTGTGTTCAGTATCGTTCTGCAATCCATCGATGATATGAGACAATTCTTCCATGACTTCACGGTCTATAGTATTGACTGCTGCATTTTGTTTATTAAAATACAACCATAATACTTTGTCATTGTCTGTTTCTAATTGCCAATGTTTATAATGCTGCATCCTGCTCATACGCCTACCCCTGAAATATTTTCAATTAACATCGCGCCGCCCTGACCACCACCAATGCAAATAGATGCCATGCCACGTTTCGCTCCAGTTCGATGCAAAATATTCATCATTCTCAAAACAATACGTGCGCCGCTCGCACCCACGGGATGACCTAATGCTATAGCTCCACCATCAATATTTAATTTGTTGATATCAATTCTACCTACTGCTCTATCAAAGCCTAAATAATGTCTGCAATAGTCTTCGCTTTCAAATGCTGCTAAACATGCCAATACCTGAGCTGCAAACGCTTCATTGATTTCCCAAAAATCAATATCATCCAGGTTCAAATTATATTTTTGCATTAATTGACTGGATGCATAAACAGGCCCTAAACCCATTTCTGCAGGATCAAGTCCTGCCCATGCCACATCGGTAATTTTTGCAAGTACAGGTAATTTATATTTTTTTACTGCGTCAGCACTTGCTAATAAAAGTAATGCCGCACCATCTGTGACTTGCGAACTATTACCTGCTGTGACACTTCCAAATTTTTTATCAAAAATAGGTTTAAGTGTAGCCAGTTTTTGCATGGTCGTATCGCGTCTTAGACCATCATCTGTGAGATAATAATCACCCTTCGAACTGTAAGCTGGAAAAACATCATTAAAATAATGTTGGTCTTCTGCCTTGGCTACGCGCATATGACTTTCCAAGGCAAAGGCATCCATTTGTTCTCTTGTGATATGAAATCGATGCGCTAGAATCTCTGCCGTTTGTCCCATATTCAAATTAATGGTTGCGTCAGTCAATCCTTTTAACAAAGCTACAACGGGTGCTAGAAAATCAGGACGAAATTTCATGATTTGTTTAACTTTATCACCCATGGATTTTGAAGCCCACATGCCCGCTAACCAATTCACCATTTTGTTATTAAATAATAAAGGGGCACGACTCATGGCTTCTGTACCGCCAGCCAACACCAATTCGTGACGACCGGATGCAATGTCTTTCACAGCATCATCAATGGCCTGCATGCCAGAAGCGCAATTACGCTGCACTGTAAAAGCAGGCATGGCATCACCACAACCTAAACGTAAGGCAACCACTCTTGCAATATTAGCTTCTTCAGGGCTTGGCATCATGCAACCCAGAACAACCTCGCCCAAGTCTTTAGGCGAAAAAGCCTGTCTTGCAAGTAGTTCTCTTCCTGCTTGTACTGCCATGTCTGAAGCACTTAGTGTTCCTGGTTTACCTCTCGCTTTTAAAAACGGCGTACGAGCACCATCGACTATATAAACATCCCGATAAGCATTATTTTTCGTTTCCATCATAGCTCTTCCCTATGTTTTATTTAACTACCGTTTGTAAATCAAACGTAAATTCATTAACTCGAATAATCTCTTGATACAAATCATTATACTCGCGTAACAGAGACATCTCTTCTTGAGTTAATATCCCGGCATGTACCGCCTTTTGCATTTTTGATTCCAAACTACCATACAACGGTAATGTACCATGTCGAACAGCCGATTGAAATTTTTTCCATATCGAATCCACCGTTTGAGCTTTCATAAATGCATTTTGTAATTTACGCAATGGTTCATGATCATTACCTATATAACAACATTGAGTCAAACGATCGCGTAACTCTGATGGTTCCAACATAGACTTTACCATCTGATGTGTTAATTGATCATTGGGTTTACGATATGCAATGCCCCACGGAAAAATAAGCGCACGAAGTATTTTTCCAAGCCAACCCATAGGAAAATTATCTAATAAATCATCGATAGCAATTTGAATTTTACTTAAACAATGTTCAAGACACCACTTTACATGATAAAGATCTGCGGGTTTTTTCCCTTGATCTTGAAAATACTTTAATACACAAGATGCTAAATAAAGCTGGCTTAAGATATCTCCTAATCGAGCAGACATACGTTCTTTACGTTTTAAATTTCCGCCCAATATTAACATGCACATATCCGACAATAAAGCGAGAGATGAGCTCATGCGCGACAATTGACGATAATATTTTGCAACCGGACCGTGCACGGGTGATAACATCAAATATCCGCCTGTTATGCCAGTCCAAAAACTTCGAACAACATTACTTAATGCATATCCTATATGGGACAATAATAGTTTATCCAGGGCTTTAATTTTTTTCGGACTATCAGGCGTCGCAAACAAATTAACTTCTTCTAAAATATAAGGATGACAACGTATGGCGCCTTGACCAAAAATAATTAAATTTCTTGTTAAAATATTCGCGCCTTCTACTGTAATCGTGATAGGCACTGCAAAATACGTAATAGCAACCGTATTTCTAGGTCCCATTTGTACGCCATGACCTGCATGAATGTCCATTGCGTGCGACATAATAATTCTTGCCATTTCTGTCATGTGATATTTTGCAATGGCAGAAACGATGGATGGTCGGATTTTTAAATCAACAGCACCTGCTGTCATCGTACGACATGACTCCAACAAATAAGTATAACCTGCAATATCACCTAAGGCCTCTTCTATACCTTCAAAACTGGAAATTGGGACGTTAAATTGTTTACGCAATCTAGCATAAGCACCTGTACCCAGATAAGCTGATTGCGCAGCTGCTGTACTCAGAGCCGGCAAAGAAATAGACCGGCCGACAGATAAGGATTCCATCATCATACGCCATCCCTGGCCTGCCATTTTTACGCCGCCAATGATCCAATCGAGGGGAATAAAAACATCTTTTCCTCGCGTAGGACCATTCATAAAAGCCAAATATAAGGGAATATGTCTCGTTCCTACTTCAACACCTGGATGTGTGGTCGGAACCAATGCTAAAGTAATGCCTATATTTTCTTTTTCACCTAATAAATGATCCGGGTCAAACATTCTAAATGCAATACCCATCACTGTCGCAATGGGAGCCAAAGTGATATAACGTTTATCCCAATTTAAACGCAAACCCAATACTTCTTTATTATCATGTTGGCCATAACAAACCATGCCGCTATCCGTAATAGAACCCGCGTCTGAACCTGCTTCGGGTGCAGTTAATCCAAACGATGGGATTTCTTCACCTTTTGCCAGTCGCGGCAAATAATATTTTTTTTGTTCAGAAGTACCGTAATATAAAATGAGTTCTGCAGGCCCTAAAGAATTGGGCACCATGGTATTGACTGCAGCACTTGGACTTCGAGTGGCAATTTTAGTAACAATAGTGGAATGAGCTAAAGCAGAAAATCCAAGGCCATCGTATTCTTTTGGAATAACCAAACCAAAAAATCGTGATGCTTTTAAATATGCCCAAACTTCTGGAGATAAATCTTTGTCCTCATGAAACACTTTCCATTCATTAATCATACTGCAAAGTGTTTCAACTTCATTATTTAAAAAAGATTGCTCTTCAGGTGTTAACGTTGGTTTTGGATTGTGTAATAGCTTTTTCCATTGTGGTCTGCCGCAAAATAATTCTTTTTCCCACCAGACATTACCTGCTTCTATGGCATCACGCTCTGATTCACTGATAGATGGCATGCGTTTTTGCAAAAATTCGATCAGCGGTTTGGAAAAATAACGTTGACGGTATTGATGTAAATAGACGAATAAAACTGCAGCAATATATAGAATCCAACAAAAGAAAAGAAACACTATATTTAATTTGCCGGCTATGCTCACCCCGACTAACACAACGCCTATGGTTACTGTCCAAATGAGAGCAGGCGCTCTTGCATACATTAATCCAAAAACGGTAAGCATTAAAATAGCGACATTCAACGCAACCATGCTATCTCCTTCATCTTTCCTAGATTTCTTTCAAGTACGGCAGTATATGACAAAAATAGATTTTAATGCTAGGGAAAAGTTGTCCACAGATTCTGTGGGTAACTCTGTTATTAAGCTATATAAAACTAACTTAAATCATATAAAATAAGATAAAGCTATCTTACAACCACCCATGATTTCTAACAAATTATATTTTAAATTCAATATGTTACAGCAACACTGAATGACTCAAACATAAGGCAAAGCAATTATTTAAACAACAGTGTTTAAATTTTAAAGTTGTGCATACCAAAAATAATCATAAAAAAAACTAGACAAAAAATATTATTTGATTTCACCACGAAAGTTGTCCACAGATTCTGTGGATAACTCTGTTATTAAGCTATATAAAACTGACTTAAAACACATAAGCTAAAGGATTATTGCAAAAGATCAGTAAATAAACACAAGTAATTATTATATAATTATCAATAAGTTACATAATTTAGATCAAGTAGATTGCACAAAGAGTATAATTTATTGGGTAAAAGTGTTTAAATTTTACGGCTGTGTATAAGCAAGTTGTAAAATAGTTTTGCTGTCAAGATGTTATTTAAAAAATTTAGGGGAGCATTAATCTTCTCTTAATCTTTGTGTTGTACAATTGTCAACCTAAAATTTATAAATATTAGCAAAACGAGGTTATGATTATGTTTCAGCGTAAAAGCAATCCCACATATGCTGATGTGGTATCAATATTATCTCTAGCAGAAACAATAGTTAACAATATTGATAGTCCAATTTTTAGTAAGCACCTCCTACTATGCCCTATATACTCAGCACGAGAGTTCTTAGAAGCGTATCCAGATGATCCTCAAGTGCTTGAACAAACATACAATTATATTGCAAACAGTATCGAAAGTATTCTTAAGGCCCCATTTCATTCGCCAGAAGGAAAAACAAAGTATGCACTACTTGCTAGCAATTTCAACTCTGCCGAGGAAGAAACGAAGTCGGATACATTAGAACACAAAAATCCAGCAGTAGATCCTAATAAAGCTAACCCTGAGGTGAGTCATAATCCAAATAAAGATGATAAAGAAATCGCTCTTCATAGCGCGATAGATGCAATGTTCCGTGGTGACCAAGAGAAACTTACCCAGATTCTAAACTCTGATCCCGAATGTATATTTGTAAAACTTGAAGGTACATTCCAAAGTCCGCTCACCCATTTGAAATATCAGATAACAGGGGAAACGCTATTTAGCATGGCGCAACAGTTGGCTCCCAAGGGACACATTGACGTTCAGATAGTAGAGGCTATGTTGCCGCATTATTCTAAGAAACTAGAAGACGCGCGAACCCGCAAGGATAAATCTGCCATAACTGAACTAGAAAAAGCATGGATTATGCGAGTGCCCACTGAAGATGAGCAAAAAAAGCTACGGGAAAAATACACTAATGATTTTATTAGGCCTGTTATAAGAGCACTGAAAGCAGATACCTCTATTAATCTGACTGAGGAACGGAATCCTAAAACAGGAGTTAATGAAGCAAAAATATATCATCCTAGTCAAGATACACGTAAGGCATTCGACACATTCATAAAGAAATTATTTGAACCGAAAACTCTTAAAGACTGCATCGATGTCAATCAATTTCTTATTGCGCTATATGATGCTTATATTAATTTTGACACATCATTCACATTTAATGATTTTGTAGATGATCTTTTTGAAAGACAAAAAACTTTAGATGGAGAACATGCCTATATATTATTCTGTATTGGAATAGGTCAGAGCATGCTGGGACACGGCCTTGCCGAACTATGCTGTCGGGGACTTAACCCAGGTTTCGAGAATCATGAGAAAGCAAAGGTGCGCGCGCGAACTCTCGTGATTGAGGATGGGCGTCCATTTTATAGAGATCATAGTGGTTCATCGGGTGTAGGATCTTCTTATGTTTGTCATATATCAAACGGCATGGCATTTAATGGACTCGTGTCGAACAAATCTATACATAATAATCGAGATTGGTTTTACTGTGCTCTGCACTATTTTAGAAAGTATGTCGCGGATATGCTGCAGAGTATATCGAACCTTAAGCCACCTCAAAAACCCGCGGTAGTTCTTCCTTATCGTGATACTGTTAACAATTTGAATGATTGGGATCCTTTAGATGAACAAGAAAAACCAGCACGTGACAAAGCACGAGATGAAGAAGAAAAAACACTAGCTAAAGAACAAGAGAAACGTGCAAGAGAATGGCTCATTGCAGAAGCACGAGCGGATGCTAAAAAAGCTCAAGAAAATCCTCCTGCATTACAAGACCCATCGAAAAATCAATCTAAACTATTTCAGTTTAACTTATTTAAAAGAGAAGAACCAAAACCGAATAGACCAATCGCTAATGAAGAAAAAGAAACAAATCCAGGGGATAACGCGGCGTCTTTTGACGACTCATTTCGCTTTTTAAATCGGGATTTATATTAAAGCGATTCTCAATTAAATATTCCACGAATTTTTTGCCGTGAGTTCCCCTCTCCTAGCGCACGCTTTTTGCGCTGGGAGAGGGGGAAGGCAAAAATTTCGGGAGAATCTATATATCTGCTTTACTCACTTTTGCAACATGTCCATAAGGATAACGCACCAATTCCTCCGGTGCAAAATCATCTACCGCAATTACCTTAAGGCGCGCTTCTTGTGCCGCATAAAAAATCTCTAAATCCCCCGCAGAAATAAGTTTTTTCTCAAAAGCCTGTTTCATTTGCTCCGACAAACTATCATTTTTAATCACTCCATCATGAACAGCTTGTTTAACAACTTTTTCGACTTCTTCTGCAGCAATCACTTTGATTAATGCATCTTCAAGGACTGCGCACATATTTCCTGGTACATCCGTGGTAAAAGCACCCTCTGATAAACGAAAACGTGTTGCCGTAGGTTCCATAACCAATTGAGCGATTTTTTGGCTCAATTTATCATTGGGTAATGAAAAATGCATACCGAATGGAAAAATAATAAATCGTAAAACATAACCCAACCATCGATTAGGAAAGTTTTTTAATAATTCATCAAAACGTTGTTGAATTTGATAAAGACAATACAAACTCGCCCAACGAACCAAAGGCAGATCATCTTTATTTTCGCCTTGATCAACATAATGTTTTAAAACAGAGGACAATATATATAAATAACTTAAAATATCACCTAAACGTGCCGATATATTTTCCCTACGCTTAAGCGATCCGCCCAGGACTAACATGGAAATATCAGACATCATGGCAAATGCTGCGCTGAATCGTGATGCTTGTTGGAAATAACGTTTCTTTTTACCTTTTGAAAAACGAACCAATCTCCCATTCGTTAAACCTAATACAAAGGTCCGCACGAAGTTCGTCAAGAAATAAGTCATATGGCCCATTAAGGCTTTATCAAAAGCCTGCAAACTCTTTTCTTCATCTTCCAATTGCGCTGCTTCGAGTTCAGCAAAAACATAAGGATGACATCGCATTGCACCTTGCCCAAAAATAATCATGTTTCGAGTCAAGATATTTGCACCTTCAACCGTAATCGCAATAGGAATAGCCTGATAGCTTCGTCCGAGATAATTGTGCGGGCCAAGCATAATTCCTTTTCCGCCATGGATATCCATGGCATCATTGCCAACCACTCTACCCATCTCAGTCACGTGATATTTGGTGATCGCTGAAGCAAGTGCTGGTTTTTCTCCCAAATTAATCATGCCTGCTGTAAAAGTACGAGTCGCATCCATCATATAAGTGAAACCTACTATACGCGCCAACACTTCTTCAATGCCTTCAAAGCGGCCAATCGGCATTTTAAATTGTCGACGTATGCGAGCATAGGCGCCGCCTGCATACACAGCAACTTTTGCTCCTGCAACAGCACTTCCAGGCAAAGAAATGGCACGTCCTGCTGCCAAACATTCCATTAACATACGCCAGCCTTGTCCAACCATAGCTGGACCGCCAATAATATAATCCATGGGAATAAAAACATTATGCCCTTGGGTGGGCCCATTTTGAAAAACGATATCGCATGGTAAATGACGGCGCCCAATAGTTACGCCTTTTGTATCACGCGGAATGAGTGCACATGTGATACCAAGATTTTTTTGACCACCTAATAAATGATCAGGATCATACAATTTGAAAGCTAGACCAATCATGGTCGCGATCGGTGCCAAAGTGATATAACGTTTATTCCAATTTAAACACACACCTAAGACTTTCTTGCCTTCATGTTCGCCCCAAGTGACGAAACCTTTATCTGTCATTGCCCCTGCATCAGAACCCGCCTCTAAACCCGTTAAGGCAAAACAAGGCACTTCTTCACCGCGCGCCAAGCGAGGTAAATAATAATTTTTTTGTTCTTCTGTTCCATAATGGAAAAGCAATTCACCAGGCCCGAGCGAATTTGGCACTGCTATGGATGTTCCAACTGCAGCACTTCTACCATAAACTTTAATTAAAATTTGCGATTGCGCATAAGCAGAAAAACCCTTACCTCCATATTGCTTACTAATTTGCAAACCAAAAAACCCTTCGTCTTTCAGGAATTGCCACATTTCTGGCGGTAAATCAGCTCTACGATGGGTAATATCCCAATCATCAATAGCAGCACACAAGGTTTCAACAGGGCCTTTAAGAAACTCTTGCTCTTCGTAAGTGAGTTCAGGCTTTGCAAAATTAAGCAGCTTGTTCCAATCAGGATCACCACGAAATAAATCACCCTCCCAGGCTATCGTTCCTGCGGATAAAGCTTCGCGTTCTGTGCTTGACATGGTAGGCATGCTTTTACGATAAAATCGTAAAATCGATTTCGTAAAAAATTTTCGACGCCAGTTCGCTGCATATAATGGAAGAATAATAATGAGAAAAATAACAAAAATAGTGACCGATGTTGAAATGGCTGCATGACTTAAGCGAGCCATTAAAACAAAAAACACCGACAATCCTACCGTCCAAACATGCAAACTAGCCCGTTGATAAGCCAAGGTACAAAAACATGCTATAAATCCTAGCAGCCAAACCCATCCCATAATATTTTCCTTATATTACTATTGATGTTCTTTTGCAACAGCATAAATACCTGGTGCATTGCGTAAATATCCCTTGTAATCCAAACCAAAACCAAACAAATATCTGTCTTCTGTCTCCAGACCCACAAAATCAGGAATAAAATCGCCGCCCGGTTCACGCTCTCGAACCTTGTTCACCATGACGGCTGTTAGAACTTCAGCAGCTTCAGCTTGTTTGCAATAATCAATAATGGCAGCTAAAGTAATGCCGCCGTCAAGAATATCATCCACAATAAGTACCGTACGATTTTTTAAGGATTGTCTAGGTTCTACCAACCAATGTAAATCACCGCCTCGTGTTTGATCTCTATAACGAGTCGCATGAATATAATCCACCTCGAGCGGAAAATTAAGACGCGTCAGCAAATGTCCTGTTGGAATGAGCGCACCCACCATGACACATATAATAAGTGGATTTGAATCTTTCAATTTTTGTGTAATAGCTATCGACATATTATCTAAAGCTTTTTCGACTGTTTTTAAATCATGCAAACAATCTGCTTTATCAAAAACATGTTGAATTTTACCATTCACGGATTTTTCTATGAGTTCCATATGTATTCCTATTTTTCGATGAATCGCATAATACTACGATAAGTTTCTTGCCATTTTGGACTTTTCTTAATGTCATCCGATGATAAACCATACTTTCCTTGCATTTTTTTAAATAACGCATGATCTACAAAATAATTCTGCTGCAATCCTTCAATAATATGAATTGCTCCCTCTCGATTATTACAAATAAGTACCATATTACAGCCCGCAAACAAAGCTGCCTTCGCTCTATCCACATAATCACCAGCAGGGCTCGCGCCATGCATATTTAAATCATCACTGAATATCATTCCTGCAAATTGATAATGTTTACGCAATAAAGTTTGCAACCAATATGATGAAAATCCTACTGGTTTATCATCTATCTTAGAAAATACAATGTGTGCTGGCATCATCGCATCTAAATGCGTAGACATCAATGCTTCAAACGTTCGTAAATCATCTTGCCTGATATCATGCAGATTGCGTTCATCAAGCGGCAGTGCCGCGTGAGAATCCACAGTCACAGAACCATGCCCGGGAAAATGTTTACCCGTCGCAGCCATGCCTGCTGTATGCATGCCGTGGATCCATGCTTTTGCAAGTGCAATAATGCACTCCGGATCACGATGAAATGCTCTATCACCAATCGCTGGATTGGGCATTTTGTTTAAATCTAGCACAGGTGCAAAACTCATATCGACACCCGAGCAAAGCAATTCACTCGCCATCAGCCACGCACAAGCTTCTGCAAATAATAGTGCCTGCGCTTGATCTTTATCATACCATTGACCTATAGCACCCATACTAGGTAATCGGGTAAAACCTTCTCTAAATCGCTGAACTCTCCCGCCCTCTTGATCAACTGCAATTAACAAAGGCGTGCTTCTAGTCTCTCGTATCGCTTTACAAAGATACGCGAGCTGTTTCGGACTTTCATAATTTCGAGTAAATAATATTACCCCACCTACAGATGGATGTTGTACTATCTCACGTTCTTCTTGGGTAATGTCAGTCCCTACTAGATCAAGTATCACTGGACCGATCTGTTGCAGCATAATAATGGCCTGATTAAAGTTCGAACCCAGGATTATACACTGTAAATCTATGAATAAAAGAGTGAAATAAAAAATGACTGAACTGAATCAATTATTTACCATTCGTGACTTCATCCGATGGGCAGTAAGCCAATTCAATGAAGCAAATCTTTATTATGGGCATGGAACAGAAACGGCTTGGGATGAAGCAATCGCTCTTATTTTACACACACTGCACCTGCCGCATGATATCAATACCATGGTTCTGGATGCACGCTTAACAGAAAGTGAACGTAGCATACTACTTCGTGTCATCAAAAAACGTGTTGATGAACGTATTCCTGTTCCTTATATCACGCATGAAGCATGGTTTGCGGGATTGCCTTATTATGTGGATGAAAGAGTACTTATTCCACGCTCGCCTATTGCTGAACTCATCGAAAACCATTTTCAACCATGGGCCCATGGTCCTATCGAAAGCATATTAGATCTCTGTACTGGAAGCGGCTGTATTGCCATTGCTTGTGCAAAAGCATTTCCTGACGCGATCGTTCATGCCGCTGATATTTCTCGCGATGCCATTGAAGTAGCGAAAATTAATATTTCACGTCATGGATGTGAAGATCAGGTTCACGTTTATCAAGCCGATTTATTCGATGGTCTTCCTCCCAAAAAATACGATCTCATTGTCAGCAATCCGCCTTATGTGGATGCAGAGGATATGGCTGCATTACCGAAAGAATATAAACACGAACCTGAGCTCGCCTTAAAAGCCGGCCGCGATGGTCTTGATATTGTCACAAAAATATTACGTGAAGCAAAAAATTATTTACATCCTAAAGGTATACTTATAGTTGAAGTGGGCAATAGCGAAGTTGCCTTATCTGAAAAATTTGCTGATATTCCTTTTATGTGGTTAGAGTTTGAACGTGGCGGGGGCGGTGTGTTTTTGTTGACGTATGAGCAGTTATAATAATACGCAGCGCATGAATTTTATGAGGCATTAAATCTGCTAAAACACAATAAATTTTCTTATGCGCCTCAACGCGTGACAAACTATCAAAACAGGACGCGCGAATTTTGACTGTAAAATGCCCTGCTCCATCCTTGCTGCCAGCATGGCCTATATGTTTATGGCTATCATCCATGATTTCTAACTCAGTCGGTGAAAATGCAGCTTGCAAGCGTTCTTTGATAAGTTCTATCATTATTTTTCAGTCGATATATAACGCGTTAGAAAAATAGATTGCGCCACTCCAAATAAAATTAAAGCGCTGAAAATACCATACAGTTTGAAATTAACCCAAGTATCCGTACTAAAATAGTAAGCTACAAAAACATTCATAGCTCCAAGCAAAAGAAAGAAAAAAGCCCAAGCAACATTCAATCGTTTCCAGACATAATCAGGCACCGCGGATTTACCCTCAAGCACATGGGCTAACATACGTTGCGTCAGTGTTTTTGCGCCCACAAATTGACTGAGCAAAAAAACCGTTCCAATAATCCAAAAAATAACTGTGGGTTTCCATTTGATAAAAATAGGATCATGAAAATACAATGTCATTCCGCCAAAAACAAATAAAACTACCAATACTATCACTTGTTTTTTTTCAAAATAACCTTTATAGAAGCGCGTCGCTAACAACTGCAATACGGCACCCACCATAATAGTTGCTGTAGCCACGTATATATCGTAAAACTTAAATGCCAGGAAAAAAATAATAACGAGAGAAAATTCATAAATAATATTTAACATACATAATTCTTCCTAATGAATCTGCGTAGACGAAGGTGGTTTATCGCCTTTTGCAAAAATACGTGCGATGTCTACACGATCAAAACTATATGCTTTGTTACAGAACTCACATGTGACAACAATATTTTCTTTAAGCCTTAGCTCTTGTTCAGCTTCTTTTTGACCTAATAGTGAAATCGCATGTTCGCTGCGTTCGATAGAACAATTACAACTAAACATAACAGGAACTTTTTCAAATATACGCACATCTTCTTCTGAATATAGACGATGCAATAATATCTGGTTCTCTATGTGTAATAACTCTTCTGATTTCATAGTGTCTGTCAACATGACTAAGCGTTCCCAATCGTTTTGGTATAACTCAGGCTTCTCTTTTGGCATCACTTGCAACAACATACCTGCTGCACAATCGTCACTTACCGATAACCATAAACGCGTTGGCAATTGTTCAGACTGATAAAAATAACCTTCAAGTGTTTCAACGAATGACTCACCCTTCCATGCAACTATACCCTGGTAACGTTTTCCTCCTGGAATATCAGGATCCATCATAATGCAGAGCACCCCTTGATTGAGGGCTTCCCACAAGTCTTCTTCTTTTAAATCAGAATGAAATTGTGCTAAACCTCTTAATTGAAATTGCTGATTACACTGTGCCAATAATAATTTCAACTTTCCGCTGCCTCTAAATTGAACAGTCAATCGACCTTTAAATTTGATAATGGCGCTCAATAAACTGGCCGCAACCAAGGCTTCTCCTAAGATTTTCTGAATAACAGGCGGATAGTTATGTTGTTTCATAATGGCTTTATAACTGTCATTTAAATGGACAATTTCACCCCTAACAGGGGCTTTATCGAAAATAAATCGCTGCAATATATCTTTATCATTCATAAAATAAACAACTACAACCTAAAATAATGTAAAATCAAGGAAGGTACACTACCAAAAATACGAAGTAACTACAAGAAATGGCCAAAAAATCTGACTTAAGCGATGATGATAAAGCTACTTTCCGTGAAGCTATGCGTGGCGTCAAGCGATTATCGCATACCAAAAGAATAACACCTCCACCAAAAAAAGAATATTTTAGACAACCTCCCATCGAACCAGATAATAATGATGATGATTTCATTTTTTCTGATTATGAAAAACTGGATCCTGTAGCTAGTGAAGATCTTATACAATATACCTGCGGTGGATTACAGCATAAAATTATTCGCAATTTACGCCAGGGTCAATATAATATAGAAGCTATTCTGGATTTGCATGGTATGACCGTTAATGAAGCAAAAAATTCATTAAGTCAGTTCCTGGCATCCTGTAAACATAAGGGAGTACGTCATGTTTTAATGATACATGGCAAGGGTCGAGGCAATAGCAAGCCGATTTTAAAAAACAAATTAAATCATTGGCTGCGTCAAACTCATGATGTTCTGGCATTTTGTTCTGCCATGACAAAAGATGGCGGCAGCGGTGCTTTATATGTACTTTTGAGGAGATAAATAGTTGAAGAACAACACCATTATTATTGGCATTTCAGGAGCGTCTGCTTCGGGAAAAAGTCTTTTATCAAATACCATTGTAAATGAACTTGGATCAGAGAAAGTTGTCGTCATCTCTGAAGATGCTTATTACAAAGATCATACCAATATGTCTTTTGAAGAAAGAGCTAAAGTTAACTTTGACCATCCAGATTCTTTTGATCACCATCTACTTATTAAGCATCTACAAATGTTACAAGCAGGAAAATCCATTGAAGTTCCCATTTATAATTTTTCTCATCATACCCGCGAAAAAGAAACACGAAAAATTGGACAGCATACCATTATTGTTCTTGAAGGCATTCTTTTATTCGTCGAACCCTTATTACGCGAAATCATGGATATACGTATCTTTGTAGATACTGCTCTTGATATTTGCCTTATCCGCCGTTTAAAACGCGATGTCAAAGAACGTGCGAGGTCCCTGGATTCTGTACTTAACCAATATGAAGACACTGTTCGTCCCATGTATCTGCAGTTCATTGAACCTTCAAAACGTTATGCTGATATTATCGTACCTCGCGGGGGCGGAAATCGTATCGCCATTGACATGATTAAAGCGAAGATGCGTGAATTATTAGGCAGTCATACTAATTAATTAGCTGAGCGCTCTATCACTAATTTTTTTAAAGTGCTGAACAACACCTTCAGCAGGTAATGGATAGCTCAGAAAATATCCTTGCACCATATCACATTGTTGCTGTGTTAAAAATTCGAGCTGCTCTGAATTTTCAACCCCCTCAGCCAAAGCAGATATTCCAAGATAGTGCGCCAATGCTATGATTGCACTCGTAATAGCAGAATCATTTGGATTGAGCGCAACACCATGAATAAACTCGCGGTCAATCTTAATAGTGTTTATAGGAAGATGTTTAAGATGACTTATTGAAGTATAGCCTATTCCAAAATGATCTATAGAAATTTGTACGCCCAATGCAGCTATGCTTTTCAGGATATATGCTGATTTCTCAAGATCATTCATGACCGTTTCTTCATTGATTTCTAACTCTACATAGCTAGGATTTAACTTTGTGTCATGTAAAACTTCGGTTAAGGTTGTTAAAAAATTAGGATGAAAAAACTGTTTGGAAGATACATTCAATGCCACAGTCAAATGCTCATAACCTTCATTTTGCCAATACGTATTCATTTTACAAGCTTCGCGTAACGCCCAATCTCCCATTGCTATGATACAACCTGAATCCTCAGCAACTTCAATAAATTGATCAGGAGACAACAATCCTAACGTGGGATGCAACCAGCGAATTAATACTTCAACACCTGCAACAGAACCATTTTTAATATTCAATTTGGGTTGGTAATGCAAAACAAGCTCATTATTTTGAATGGCTTTTTGTAGAGCATCTTTTATGTTTGTATACTCACGTGCTTCAACATCCAGCTCTTTCGTATAAAATTGATAATGACTACCCACCATCGATTTTGCCCTATATAAGGCTGTATATGTTTTTTCTATGGATTCTTCCAACGTTAATGCATCCAATGGACATATGCAAATACCCATACTTGCCTTGAGTCCTGATGCTATAGCTTGTAATAATTTTTCAGCAACAGCACTTGCAAATTTTGGTTTTTGAATATCATTCAATAATACAGCAAACTCGTTACCATCCAGCTTTGCAAGCATATCTTCATTACGTAAAACATGAGAAAACTTTTTGGCAATTTCTATAATGGTAGTATCATCCAAACTAACGTTGGCCTTCATGGGACCACTCATAAGATCAATATCAATAATTAATATTGCTGTCGATTTATTATGTCGTTTTGCATAACTAAGTGTTTTGCTCAACGCTTCATTAAAATGAACACGGTCTTGTAACTTAATATTCCCATCATCAATATCTATTAAATCAAATTTTTTAGAAAAAACTGCGGGTAATTTTGCATTTTCTTGTGATTTTTCAATACTTGCTTTTGATTGAACATCGACTAAATTTTTATTTAATTGCTCTATGTGTTTAACAAAAAACATATAAAGCAATAACATGGTAACCCAATAAAATCCTATTAATACAAATAACAAAACAGGATGTTGGAAGGCAAGAAATCCTAGCGTCAGAAAAGTTAAACATAAGAAAATCATCAATAACAAAAGTTGATATCTGATTTTCATGCAACCTCCCAAAAAAACTCTCTATTCTACTATTGTCACGCCAGATAGAACAAAATGCAAGCAATCGCATACCAGAATGACAAAACTTTGCTAACAACATGATTATTCTAAAAAAATATTCGAATTTATATTGACAACGATCAACAAGCTAATCGCTTATTAAGGTATAATTATATATGTGGCTTAACTATTAAAGGTCAGTGCTTATGTTGAATAAAAATTCAACTCAAGCTAAACAGAAAGAGCTCTTAAATCCACATCATAGAGAGCTTAAGAAGTTATTGCGCTATATTCATAGGCTAGCCAATCATAAACTTGGCTATCCCGTGTCTTTGTTGACTTATTTAGGTATTGTAGATAATCAAATTTTAGGAATCAATCCAGATACACTTGCTAATATTTTACTAAACAATGTCGGCGATCCTTTTGTTGATTCAGAAACATCACTCATGGAAGTTAAAAAACATGAGAGAATGCTAATACATATTTTAGAAAAGTATTATGGTCTCAACAAAAATGAAGCTCGTGGATATGTCACGACAGGCGGAACTGAAGGTAATTTTGCAAGTTTATGGTGGTCAAAACGATATCTTATTAATTGCGCTCTTGATAAATTAATAGAAACAGACGATCTCATTAAATTATTGGCCAAACAAGAACAAGAACTCATGGCTGCCCTTGCAAAAATTTCCATAAATGCCTACCAGGCACGCGCCTCGCATTTACAAAAAATCATTGATGTCAAAAATAACCTTCATGAAAAAAAAGAGATTATGCAGCAATTATTAACACCCACGGTTTTTTATTCCAAAGATGCAACGCACTACTCCATACCTAAAATTTCTGAGATATTACACTTAAACATACATACGGTTGCGACAAATAAAGATGGCTCCATGAATCTAACCAGCCTGAAAAAAGAATTAATTTTACATCAAGGCTCACACCCACACAGTTCTATTATTGTGATTGCAAATATTGGAACGACCATTACAGGTGCTATTGATGATGTGCCTAACATAAAAAAAATAATCGATGAAATCAAACCAAAACTTACTTTCACCATGCATATGGATGGAGCTTTGACGGGCTTTGTTTTGCCTATCATCAAACCTTTTGGCGATATCCCTAACTATTTTGATGCGATAGGCGTTAATACGCTTGTCTTTTCAGCCCATAAATATCCGGGATTGTCGCAACCTTGCGGCATTATTCTCGCAAGACGAGCTTTTTTTGACAAAGCCTTTGAAAAAAGTGAACGTGCTATCGATTATGTAGGCAATATTCGGGATGTAACTATTACAGGCTCTCGCTCAGGCTTGAATGTGCTCATGTTTTACAATGCACTTCATACACTAGGCCTAAAAAAAGATAATAATAAATTAAAAATAATGCTTGATGAAAATATAGAAAATGCAACATACCTTTACCATAAGTTGATAGAAATATATGGTGAAAAAGATGTCTATTATCCAAACCAATTCAATGTTATGTTTCCAAAACCATCTATGCGGATTGCAAAAAAATATCAACTTATGATTACCGGTGAAATTGCAACGATATGTGTGTTAACAAATGTTACAAAAAATCTTATCCATCGTTTTATTTCCGATCTTAAAATTGACAGGAGAAAAACCATGAAAGCCAATGAAACCAAAAACAATATTAGAATTGAAGATCTTACTGAAAAACATCTAAAACCAGCCGTTGATTTATTTGTTAAATCATTTTGTGATAGCGAACCGATTACAAAACATTTGGGAATGACTCATGCTGAATATATACCTTTTGCTACTGGTGTAACCCAAAAAGCTATCAAAGATGGTTTAGGTAAGGTCGTGCTTAATGAAAACAATCAAGTGATAGGACTCATCATTGGAGAAGATCTTGCAGACACTTTTGTACCCAATTTTTCTCTTTATCCAAAAATGAAACCGATTTATGGATTATTAGAAGAACTTTCCAATCCATTTATCAATGGTAAAAAATTTAAAAAAAATAAAGTGCTGCATACATGGATTGCAGCCATTGATGAAAAATATCGCTCACATGGTATTTATATAGAATTAGGCATGTCTCACGTTGAATCAGCGATACGCAAAGGGTTTAATTTTATTTATTCTGATTTTACCAATCCAAAAAGCGAAGCTATTGTTCGTCAATTTAAAATATTACGATTATGCAACAAATTAAAAATCTCTGATTATACATTTCAATCAGGCAAACCCTTTGAAGGTGTATCGGGTGAAATGACATCCTATATTACCCCGATTAAACCAGGCGTCACTCTCGAGTCACTGCCTGAGTGTTATACATCAACCGAAAAAGTAAAATAAAGAAGTTAGTATGAATATAGTCTCCAATCAAAAGCAAGTTTCAGAGCAAGAAAAAATCCAGATCAGCAAACAAGTTCAAGCTGATCTGGTAGAACATCTTTATGAAGGTTGTTTACCAGGCACCATTGCGGGTGTTGTTTCCAGTATCACATTTTTTTTAATGTTTTATGGATTTGCTCCACTCAACTTATTGCTGAGTTGGGTGGTGATATTCAATATCATGATGATTTCACTTACCTCACTGTATTTTATTTATAAAAAACAAAAGTCATTACATGAAACTCATACCTGGCAGCGCGCCTATGCTGTCGCAATGACAGGATGCGCGATTTCCTGGACACCTCTCATATTATTAATGCCTCATGACTTAACACGACAGTTTTTAGCGATCATCGTCATTTTTATGGTGGCTTCAGGATATGCCATAGGAACAATTGGCGTTTTTTATTTATGTGTTATTACCTTAATTTTTATCGCAGGACCTGCAATCCTATGGTGTATTGTTCAAGCTGATGTTTTTCACTACTTACTTGCGTTAACTTGTCTCATTTATTCCGGTTTTTTATTAGGAACTAATGCCAGAAGCACGCGTTGGTTTGTAGAATCATTAAAATTAAAACTTGAAAATGCCCTGGTAAGCTACCAGGCAAATCATGATATTTTGACAAATTTGCCTAACCATAGACTGCTTCCACAATTTATAGAATCGGCTATCGAATATGCTAAATCAACCCAATCAAGCTTTGCATTAGTTTCATTTTCGTTAAATAGAATGGAAGTGATTAATGATAGCCTTGGCCATGATGCAGGTGACATTATTATGCAATCTGTTACCCATCGCTTTAATGACCATATTTCTAAATTAGAAGATGCATCACAATATATACTCACTATTTCACGTAAAGATACGTTCAACATTATTTTAATTTCAACGAATGAACATGAAGCCGAAGTTAAAATCACAACACTACTCTCAGTACTTGATGACCCCTTTTATTTATCTCAAAAAGGTGTAAGAATGACTGCAGCAGTTGGCGTGAGCATTTATCCAAGAGATGCAGAAACACCTCAATCTTTGCTTATCAATGCTGATGTTGCGCTTTTAAAAGCTAAACAGTTCGGCGGTAATCGTATAGAATTTTATCGTGCCGAAATTAACTCACAACTTCCTAAACAAATAGAACTCGAAACTGATTTGCATAACGCTATCAAAAATAATCAATTACAAGTTTACTACCAACCACTCATTGATTTAGAAACCCATCAAATTTATGGTGCAGAAGCTCTCCTCCGATGGAAACATCCTTTACATGGCTTTATTCCGCCCGTTCATTTTATTCCATTGGCTGAAGAAACCGGTTTAATTGTAACGATAGGCGAATGGGTCATGCTCGAGGCCTGCAAACAAACAAAAATATGGCATGATATGGGTTTTAAAATAAAAATTGCAGTGAATGTCGCTGAAAAACAATTACAGCAACATAATATCATTCCTATGATAGAAAATATTATTAAACAAACCTCTTTTGATCCATTATTTCTAGAACTTGAAATTACAGAAACGGCTATCCTCGATGAAACTATTACACGCCTGGTTAAAGATTTTAAAAAACTAGGTTTAAGTTTAGCTGTTGACGATTTTGGTACCGGTTATTCAGGCTTAAGTTACTTAAAACGTTTTTCTATTGATAAAATTAAAATTGATCAATCGTTTATAAGAGATATACCATCAAGTAATGATAGTATTACCATCGTTTCTGCTATCTTAGCTATGACCAAAGAATTGCATGTCAAAGCCCTTGCCGAAGGTGTGGAGACCAAAGAACAACTCGATTTCTTACAATCCAAAGGTTGTGATTATGTCCAAGGTTATTATTATAGTAAGCCAGTGGATGCTAGTCTTTTCTTGGAATTATTGCTAAAGTATCAAAAATCGTCTGTATCTTAAATTTGGAAAGAAATCCCAAGGAGGGAGTGTGAAAATCAAAGGAATGTTAAAAAAAATATCTATTGTTGTTATTCCGAGCATACTGGCAACAATACCTATGTATACGCATGCATCGGGTTATAGAATGGAGTTCCAGAGCGTTTCAGTTTTAGGTGGTGGTGGTGACGCCGCTGTACTCGAAGACGCTAGTACCAACTGGTATAACTCAGCAGGCGATGTCTATATGCCTAAACAGTTGGTTTTATCCTCTTTTGATGTCTATGTTCCCACGACGTTTACGGGAGTTGCAACAGCACCGTCGCCCTATAACAATCCGCCTTTGCCAGCCACGCCCAATTTTGGTTATAACAGCGGCATAGGCTCAGCAAGTTCAGATATGAACATCATTATACCTTCTATGCACGCTACCTACCCTTTAAGCGACCGCTATGCACTTGGACTTAGCGTGGTACCAGCCTGGGGTTTAAGAGAAGACTATGGAAGCCATTCTATTTTACGTTACACCTTAGAAAGTATATATTCACGGACCTTTGATATTGCCCCAAGTTTGGCCATTAAGCTTAGTAAAGAATGGTCGATAGGTTTGGGTCCTGATTTTAACTATTTCACTGTTCAAAGCGAATCCAGTGTACGCACAGAAGGTTATCTTGCAACCCCTTCACCTCCTTTCCCAACGGGCACACCTCCTGGAACAGCGGGTGATTCTATTCAGAGATTTACGGGTGAACGATGGAGCACGGGTTGGCATGCGGGCATATTATTACGTCCAAGCGAAACGACTCGTATAGGTTTAAATTATCGATCCAGAATTATTATGAACTTACAAGGCGACAGCAGTTTTGCTGTATTCAATGGCCCAACGTTTACCGCGGGGAACTTTTCCATCCGTGTTCCCATGCCTGCTTCGACGACATTAAGTATTTATCATGATATCAATCCTCAACTCGCCATCACAGGTAATATCACTTATGATCAGTGGAGTCTCAATAACGCGTATCATACGAATAACATTATATCACCGCCTGCAACGATAGGTGGTGCACCTGTATTATCTAATCCATCTATTGAACAAAATTTTGATGATACCGTTGATTTTAGCGTAGGTACGCATTACAAAATGACTGATAAACTGATGTTTCGAGGTGTTGTAAAATACCTGCAAACACCTACCAATAATATCGATAGAGATGTTAACTTTCCAGACAGCCCTAAACTTGGATTTAACGTCGGTTCACGCTATCAAATGACAAAAAATGTTGCTTTAGATCTTATTTACGGTCATGTATTCCTCTGGCAAGAACCTATTAATAGCACCAATCCTTTAACAGGTGCTAATGCCAACGGACACGTACGCTCGCATGTAGATTTTGTGGGTGGACAGTTTGTGATTAATATCTAAAACTCAAAAATGGGTTTGTCATGTCAGCATGTTTTAGCTGACATGACAGATTTTTTTACGGTTAAAATTTATGTTTACGATTATTTTTTTCAACAGCCTCAATAATCATGTCAGTAGCAGCCAAAGCACCTACACCAACAGCAACTCCAGGACAAGTGACTGCAACTCCTAAAGCAAGTCCACCCGCAGCACCGATGGGTGCACCCACTGCAGTACAAGTTGATATTACAGAAAATGGATCATCTTCTTTATCCAGCATTGCGATTGCTGTTCCACCAAAAAATCCAAGTCCTGCACCCGCACCTGTGCCAGCACATGTAAAACGAGCAATAGTACCAGGAATACGTGCAAATCTGGCTTGTTGTAGCTCAGCTATTTTTGCTAATTTGGGTACAGAAGGAGTGGTAAATAATCTTGATAACATGTTTTTATTCCTTTTTTATTATATATACACGAAAGCATTATAAAATATTACGAAAATAACTTACACGCTTTTTTGCAGAAATCTAATAAACTCATCTTCATCCATCACAGGCACACCCAAAGCCTTAGCTTTGTCTAACTTAGAACCCGCATCTTCACCTACAACAACATAATGCGTTTTATTAGAAACACTACCCGCCACTTTTGCACCTAAGGATTCTAATTTTTCTTTTGCGGCATCACGGGTCAATGTTTTTAAAGTTCCCGTTAAAACAAAAGTCTTACCTGCCAAGGGTAATTCGTTTGATGATTTTTGAATTTTTTCCCAATGTATGCCTGCTTTTAATAACTCATCAATCACTTTTTGATTATGTTTTTCAGAAAAAAATGTTGCAATATGATGCGCAACGACAGGGCCTATATCTTGTATAGTTTGCAGCTCTTCAACCGTCGCAGAAAATAATGGTTTTAAATCAGCATAGTGTTTTGCCAGATTTTTTGCGGTAGCTTCACCCACTTCACGAATACCTAAAGCAAATATAAATCGTGCTAAAGTAGATTTTTTACTACTTTCTAATGCATCTAAAATATTTTGAGCTGATTTTTCTCCCATACGATCTAGATTAGCCAATTGATCAAGTGTCAAAGCATATAAATCTGCTGGGTTTTCAATGAGGGCTTGATCGACCAATTGATCAATTAATTTATCGCCTAGACCTTCAATATCCATAGCTCGTCGGGCTGCAAAATGTTTAATGGCTTCTTTACGCTGCGCTGAACAAAATAACCCTCCGCTGCATCGAGCAATGGCTTCATCTTCAAGCTGTTCTATTTCAGAATGGCATACTGGACACTTATGAGGTAAATGAATTTTCTTTGCGCTCGATGGACGCTTGTCTTTTATCACCATGACCACTTCAGGAATCACATCCCCTGCTCTTCTCACGACAACCGTATCGCCTATATGAATATCTTTACGGCGAATCTCGTCTAAATTATGTAAAGTAGCATTACTTATCGTAACGCCATGCACAAAAACAGGTTTCAACCGAGCAACGGGTGTAATCGCGCCTGTACGACCCACTTGAAATTCAACGTCTTCAACGATTGTTGTCACTTCCTCCGATGGAAACTTATGTGCTATCGCCCAGCGTGGAGCGCGCGAGACAAAACCTAATTTACTTTGTTCTGCAATGGAATTCACCTTATAAACCACACCATCAATTTCAAACGATAAGCCTTCACGTTTTTTTTCGATAGCATGATAATAAGCCAAACAATCCGCGGCACCTTTAACAACGCGAGTGTCTGAACTGACTCGAAAACCCCATTTTTTTAAGCATTCAAGTATACCAGCATGTGTATTCGGTAATGGTGTTCCTTCAACGACACCTATGCCATAACAAAATATTTCTAAAGGTCTGGATGCGGTAATACGTGAATCCAATTGGCGTAAACTTCCTGCTGCTGCATTACGAGGATTCACAAAAATTTTTTCACCTTTTTTTTCAGCTTCCGCATTCAACTTCATAAATCCTTTTTTTGACATATACACTTCGCCGCGCACTTCAAGCAAAGTTGGGCAGTCATCACCCCGCAAATGTAGCGGAACCATGGCAATAGTTCGAATATTCTCAGTAATGTCTTCGCCTGTTTCGCCATCACCTCGCGTTGCGGCTTTGACTAACATACCATTTTTATAAATGATACTGACCGCTAGACCATCAAGTTTAGGCTCACACGCGTATTCAATTTCATGATGAATCTTTAATCTATCTTTGACACGCTGATCAAACGCTTCGACATCTTCATCAGAAAAAGCATTATCAAGAGATAACATAGGAACAACATGTTTAACTTCTGCAAATGCTTTAAGAGGCTTTGCTCCTACACGTTGTGTGGGAGAATCAACTGTAACAAGTTCGGGATGCGCTGTTTCGATTTCTTTAAGTTTTTTGTATAAAGCGTCATATTCTGCGTCTGTAATGATAGGATCATCTAACACATAGTATCGATAATTATGTTCATTAATGTTATGTCTTAGCTTTTCAATTTCTTTTGAGCGTATTTCTATTGTTGTCATATTAATTTTAGTTGATTCACAATTTTATTTTCATAATGATGAAACACATCATCACTCCATGGAATATTGGGTGCAGCACGTAATTCACCATCCAAATCTTCCGCTAATTGTTCTGCACTTTCAAGCATTAACACGAATACATCGCCTGGATCAGGGACTCTAGCAATATTCATGAATAATGTTAAGCCAGCACATGACAAATTACCGACATTATTCAAATCAAATTCACCTGGCTCTGTCGCAGATGCTAAACTAAACAAGGTTAATTTACCTCTAGGGGAATCTTCAACAAAATGAAAAATATTCATTGCGCCATATTGCATGCCCGTTGCAGATATAGCTTGCAATAAATCATATGACGCAAAATGTCCGCCTTTTTTGGCAATCACATTGATGACAATAAAATCATCGTTCATATGGCCTTGTTGTGAATGTTGTTTAGCAACGATGTTGGAAACAGGCGTTCTTGATATTTCATTTTCAAAGCGTGACTCATCTGTCTTTACTGATATATCTTCAAAATTATCTTTTTTTTGCGCTTTATAAGCATCAAGCTGTAATCGACGTTCCCTAAACCAAGCATCGACTAATAAAGCTAATAAAAGAAATGCTGCAATTAAAATAATGATAAGCTTAAAGTTTACATCCATGTAGAACTCTCCTAAGCTCCAGCTAAACTCATTGCCTCATGCATATCCACACTCACTAATCGTGATACACCTGGTTCATGCATAGTAACACCAATCAGGTTTTCGCCCATCTCTATCGCAAGTTTATTATGACTGATAAAAATAAATTGTGTTTTTTCAGACATGGTTTTTACCAAAGTACAAAATCTACCTATATTCGCGTCATCCAATGGCGCATCGACTTCATCTAACAAGCAAAATGGCGCCGGATTTAAATGAAAGATGGAAAATACAAGAGCAATAGCTGTTAACGCTTTTTCACCGCCCGATAACAAGTGAATAGTACTATTTCTTTTCCCTGGCGGACACGCCATCACGCTAATGCCTGCATCTAATAAATTTTCACCTACTAATTCCAAATACGCATGACCGCCGCCAAAGACTTTAGGAAACAATTCTTGAAGTCGATTATTCACTTTATCAAAGGTTTCTTTAAAAAGAGACCGTGTTTCTTTATCAATTTTTGCTATGGCACTTTCCAGAGTTGCTAAACCTTCTTGTAAATCGGCGTCTTGCTTATCTAAATATTCTTTACGTTCAGCACAAGTTGCATATTCTTCTATGGCAACTAAATTGATCGCACCTAAACGTGAAATACGTTGTGAAATCTGCTCTAAATTTCGGTGCCACTCATCACAAACAGCATGCTCTGGAAGCTCTTTTAGTATATCTTCTAAAGCAAAACCAGTTTCATTTAATTGTTCAAGCACTGTTTCCGCTTTTACCTTGATACCTTGAGACGCTACACGCAAGGATTCTAATATTTCCCGTAAATCCTGAACCTCTCGGTCAACCTCAGAACGCCTTAACTCCAAAGTCTTTAATTGCTGATTAATCATCTCCATAGCCATTCGAGCTGTGTTTAAATCAGCTTCGATAGACAAGCGTGAGTTAAGCAGCTTCGATAGATCTTCACGTAATTTTTCTAAAACATCAGTTGAATTAACTTCTTTTTCTAAAGCAGATTTTCGTTCTGCTAAAGTCTCCCATTGCGTTCGCAAACGTAATATAGCTTGTTTAAGTGACGCTTGTTGAGATTTACTGGTTTGTAATCGAATTTCTAATTCATGGGCTTGATCTTTAACTTGATTGACTTCATGACGAGATTGTTGCAATTCAGCTCGTAATATTTCTCGCTTATTGGCTAAAGACTCACGTTGAGCCACCTGATCTTCTAAGGTTGACATCGCTTGTTGCCACATAGAACGTGATGTAGTTAATTCAGCCTGGGCTTGTTCTAATCCTATAGTTGCTTCATGATATTCGGTTTTGAATTGTTCCGCACGTCGTTCCGACTCCATCAAACGTTGCTGCATCATTTTTTGTTGCGCTTGAATTTCAGCCGACTTAGCATGAGATTGATTTACTGCTTTTTGTATAATATCTTTTTGAATCTCTAATTCTTTTAATTGCTCACGATATTGTGTTAATGCTTGTTCTATATCATGTTGTGTTTCATCCAATGTTGCAATTTGTTTTGCTAATTGTTTTAACTCAACATCACGCTGAAAAATACTCGCTTCTGGATTATCATCTCGTGCAACACGAACCCAGCTTGCGCCTAACCATACTCCATCACGTGTAATGATAGATTCGTTCGATTTTAATGATGCACTTTTTGTCAATGCTTCATCAAGTGATTCTGCGATATATACATTCGATAATACAGATTCCAATGGCCAAGCTGATTTCACCTTACTTAATAAAGAATCTTTAGAAACATCATAAGCTGTCTGAGCGACTGCTTTTGTCATCATGCAAAGATTGCCTTGCTTGAAATCACTCAACAATGCCGCAACATCTTGCATATCTTGCATGCAAACAGCTTGCAAATAGGATCCTAATACTTTTTCAACTGCAAGTTCCCAACCTGCTTCAACCTCAACATTTTCTGCGAGACGCGGATGTTTATCGAGATGATGTTCCGCTAACCATTTCACTAAGGGATTATTTTTTCTACCTATCGCAGTGGTTTGCAAAGCTTGCAATGAAGCTTGTTGCCCCTTAAATACTTGTAATTGGTTTCTCACCTCATTCAAGCGTTCCGTAGTTTTTTGCTGTTCGGAACGGATAGATTGGATATGCTCTGTCACATCAGCAAGTTGGCTGTTATGTTCATCGGTTTGAGCCAAAGCAACAATAAGTTGCTCGGAAATAATTTCAACTTCATTCTTCAATGTAGAAAAATCAAATTGCGCTTTTTCTTGTTCTAATTTAATCTTTCGTTGAGTCATCGATGCAATGTTTTGTTCTATATGTTGCATGCGTGTTTGCTCAACTTGAGCAATCTGAGTATGTTTTGCTACATGTTGATTAAACTCATCCGAATGGTTTTGCCATTCTTGCATCGCCTGCTCTGCATGAGTTAATTTAAGCATCACAGATTTTACAGATTCAGCAGCTAACTCTGCAGTAGGAGTCAACTCTTCAACATCCATAGCTAACTCATGTGACTTTTCTTCAGACTCTTCCAGTTCATCTTTAACGTTCTGCCAATCATGATTCACTTGCTCAATATCGAGTGTCCATTGTTTCTGACGTTCTTGATGATGATGAATATCTTGTTCAAGACGTGTAATATCACTGCCTATTGCATAATATCGACGCTGAACTTCTTGAAATGTTTCATTTTCAGTGGACTGTGCTTCACGTTTATATTCGAGCTGTAAATTAATATCAGTGATTTCTGCTAATTTGGCTTCTAATTGAGTCGCTTGTTGCTGAATTTGTAAGGTTTCATTCATTCTTTGCAAATCTAAATCACGCCATTGCAAGCTTAGCCATTGAGCTTTTATCACACGCTCTTCTTGTTTTAACATTTGAAACTTTTCAGCGGCATTTGCTTGACGTTTTAAGGTAGCTAATTGTTTTTCTAACTCTGCGCGCACATCGCTTAAACGCGCAAGATTGTCCTTTGTATGTTGAATACGATTTTCGGTTTCACGGCGTCTTTCTTTATATTTAGAAACGCCTGCAGCTTCTTCAAGATAAGTACGCATATCATCCGGTTTAGCTTCAATGATACGCGATATCATATTTTGACCAATAATTGAATAGCTTCGCGGCCCTAAACCTGTTCCCAAGAAAATATCAATAATATCACGGCGGCGGCAGCGCACCCCATTCAAAAAATAGGCCGACTCTGAGTCACGTGAAATTTGGCGTCTAATTGAAATTTCAGCATAACTCGCATATTCACCACCTAAACTACCATCCTGATTATCAAATACCAGCTCAACTGAGGCTTGTCCCAATGGTTTACGTGCAGTAGAGCCATTAAAAATGACGTCCGTCAATGATTCGCCACGCAGATACTTTGCCGAGCTTTCGCCCATGACCCAAGTTACTGCATCAATGATGTTCGATTTTCCACAGCCATTAGGCCCTACGACTGCGACGAGATTGCTTGGAAGCATCACCACAGTAGGATCCACAAATGATTTAAAGCCGGCTATCTTGATTTTTTTAAGTTGCATGTGTGTCGTCATCCGCTACTTTGTCATGCCAGCGTGCTGGCATCCAGAATAAATAATATGAGTATAACTTAGATAGCTTACGCCTGCCAATTCGATTAAACTATTATTTATTAAGGAGTTGCCATGCAAAATCAGCGCGTTCACTATATTCAACGTTGGTTGGCTGACATTATAGCTGTTTTTGGCGTTATTTTAACCATTTTTTTGTGGTGTTTTTTATTTAGACATTGGACAACACTTGCTATTGGCATCTTATTCTCATTATTAAGCGGAACCAGTCTCCGTCTGGTTCAAGTTACCAAATCCCGAGACCGCGCTTTAAAACAGTTTCAACATGAGCTTACTGAACGCATTAAAGTCGAAGAAAGCAAGCAAAAACTTGAAATAGCCTTATTGCAAAACCAAAAATTACAAGCCATCGGAACCCTTTCGGGTGGTATAGCCCATGACTTTAATAATCTCATATATGCCATTAAAGGCTATGTAGAAATGGCGAGAGACGATGTGCCCAAAGATGGCCTGGTACATAAAAATTTAGGTAAAGTATTAGAAGCTGCCCAACGAGGCCAAGAGTTAATAGCTCGTATTCTGGCCTTTGGTCGCAACCGCCAACAATATGAATTTCAACCTCTTCACCTGAAGTCGGTACTGGAAAGCGCTATATCCCTGCTAAAACCTACGATTCCTAGCAGTGTGGCAATCAAGCTTATGGATATTTCTAATGATCCTCTCATCTTTGGTAATCAAACACAATTACATCAGGTCATTGTCAATCTTATCAATAATGCTGTGGATGCCATGGATGGAGAGGGGGTTATTATCATTCAGATAACTCATGTTTCTGTTAAAGATGATTATTTATTACAATTTCCAAATATCGTAAACTCGGATTATTGTAGAATCGACATTAGCGATACAGGACACGGTATGGATCAAACCACTATAAATCGCATATATGAACCTTTTTTCACCACCAAAGAAGTAGGAAAAGGAACCGGACTAGGATTATCAATAGTACATACCGTTGTAAAAGAACATCGTGGCGAAATTTCTGTCGCAAGCCAACTAGGTCAAGGCAGCACATTTACCCTACTTTTACCCGAATACAAGGAGAATAATGATGGCCACCATTTTGTTAGTTGAAGATGATGATCTTGTAAAAGATATGCTGGCTCAAGTCCTGGAAAGAGGATCACACAAAGTCATTAAAGCACATGATGGGGAAGAAGCTGCGGAATTACTCAAAAATATAAGCCCTGATATCATCGTCACTGACATCATTATGCCTAAAAAAAGCGGAATTACCTTAATTTCAGAAGTTAAAAATAAACATCCCGATATGGAAATCATCGCCATCTCTGGCGGCGGGCGGTTAGACCCCACAGGTTATTTAGATTTGTCTGAAAGCCTAGGTGCAACCGTTTCTTTCGAAAAACCGATTGATAATGCGGCGCTTTTGATGGCGATTGATTTGTTGTTGCAGGGTAAATAAACTGAAGTTTTGATTTTTTTAACCTCTGTATGGGACAAAAATTTATATAATAACTTAAGGATTATCACTGCGTTGGTTGAGTAGGCCAAGGGGATTTCACCCTTAGCCTCTCGCAGAACCGTACGTGAACCTCTCGATTCATACGGCTCTTATTGCTCAGATGCTTGTACAATTCCAGCTTGCCAGTGCGCGAACATATCTGGTTGACTTGCGGCTATTCTTTCTATCCACTGCATAGCTCGCTTTTTACTACTTCTCAACCTCTTATATTTCCTTTTCGCCCACTTTGCTAACCGTCCGTTCAGCGTTTCGAATATGGGATACAGTGCCGATTTGTAAAATTTCCCGTAATACTTTAACCAACCTCTTATCACAGGATCAATATCATCAGCAATGTCTTCCAGGCTTGCGCCACTTCGCGATTGTAGTTGCCAATCCTGCATCTTTTGGCGTATTGTACGGGCAGCTTTGTCGCTAATGGCTGGGAGGAAACTCACAAAGTGATTTCCTCCTTGGCCTTTTGCTAGTCTTGGTCGGAAAGTGTACCCAAGAAAATCAAACTTCTCTTGGTGAAAACCACCATCCCGATTGTCATCCTTGCAATACACAATTTGTGTTTTCTCAGGATGCAATTCCAGCTTGCAATCTTTTAGCCGCTTTCTAATCGCTTCTAATAGCAGTTCAGCTTCTTCTTGTGTTTTGCAGTGCACAATAATATCGTCTGCATACCGTTCAAATGGGTTTTGGCTATAGTTGTCCTTCATCCACTTGTCGAACGCGTAATGCAGAAATAAATTTGCTAGCAGCGGGCTGATGACCCCACCTTGTGGTGTACCCATAGTCCGTTCCTGTGTTTGACCTGCTTTAATTTCCATCGGCGCCTTTAACCAGCGCTCAATGTATAGCAGTAGCCATTTACATTCAGTGTGTTTCTTGACTGCTCGCATCACAAGTTCATGATCAAGATTGTCAAAGAATCCTTTTATATCCACGTCAATCACCCAGTCATACTCCCAGCATCGCTTTCTTGCTACACTGATCGCATCATGTGCTGATTTGTTTGGTCGATATCCATATGAATCTTCATGAAAGTGTGGCTCTATTTGTGGCTCCAGGTACATCTTTGCCACCATTTGAGCAACGCGATCTCCCACCGTCGGTATTCCTAATTTGCGAGTCTTTCCGTCGCTTTTGAGGATTTCTACCAATCGCACTGGCGGTGGAAAATAACTTCCTGACGACATCCGATTCCAAATCTTGTACAGATTATTCTTCAGATCTTTGTCGAAGTCTGCTAGTGTCACATTATCTACACCTGCTGCGCCTTTATTCGCTTCTACTTTTTCGTACGCCTCCATCACAATTTGTTTGGAGATTTCATACATCCTCATGGTACTGGCTTGCTCCTTCCTTTCGGTTGGCTCGTTATACTCATTGAACAATGCAACCCCTTCGCTCCATTGCCATTACAGCAACTTCTTCACTACTATGGGTTGCTCCGCACCTCTGTTTCGCTTTGGTACTTTCATCCTTGCGGGACTTCCGCTTCGGACTTTTCCCTTATCATCAAAACAGCAGGTTTTCCCACGTTTCACACAAACGCCTGAATCAAAGTCATGCTGCTTCTACACCGGATGTTGCTCAAGCAGCTATTCAGGCTTCCCTTGAGCTTTGTTCCTAGATACGGATGAGCTACCTAGTTTCAACATCATTCCTTTGGTTTCGATGCCTCATCAGCAGTTTACTTTCGTTCATCTCTTTGATTCACACCTGACGTGTCTAGCACGCCTTTCCCTTAACGCTCACGACCATCGCTTTTGACTAAGGCCGCTTAAGGCGGTTTGCAATCTGTACCTGAATACCGATTGCGAGGGGCCTTCCCTCATCGTTCGTGCAACATTGCAAAATTAATTCCATCTAAAGTTGCATTCGTGGCACACTCACCCCGCAAAATTTTTGCACACTGTTCTATATAGCACTTGCCCCCTCTGCTCTCTGAAATTGACTCTTAAGTTCAGATCCTGTATAAAACGATCAATTTCAATTCTTTTCACACGGACGTATTATGCCATCAATACAAGAACTGATTAATCAGGGAATTATCAATCAGCGTGATGCTAACTGTCGCGCACTACAATCAGTAACAATCCGCATTCTAATCCAAGACGAAGTACTGACACCGGCACAGGTGCTGCGTATCGGCAACCTGCATGAGTACAGGCAAGACACTGTCATTAATGCATTGGAATCCAGAGGGGTCGGTGACCTACTCCGGGCAGGAAGGCTGACCTTTGACCAGTTGCTTGAGATTCGGCACAATACCATCCGAGCGCTGAATTCTGAAGTGATCCGTGGCTTTCTCGCAGGCAATACGCTGACGGTTCCGCAGGTGCTTAGTATTTCTGGTGCAAGCATCCCAATACTCGAATCCAGGACAGTTCGTGCCCTGATCCAGGACAGAGCCCTGACACCGGCACAGGTGCTGCGTATCGGCAACCTGCATGAGTACAGGCAAGACACTGTCATTAATGCATTGGAATCCAGAGGGGTCGGTGACCTACTCCGGGCAGGAAGGCTGACCTTTGACCAGTTGCTTGAGATTCGGCACAATACCATCCGAGCGCTGAATTCTGAAGTGATCCGTGGCTTTCTCGCAGGCAATACGCTGACGGTTCCGCAGGTGCTTAGTATTTCTGGTGCAAGCATCCCAATACTCGAATCCAGGACAGTTCGTGCCCTGATCCAGGACAGAGCCCTGACACCGGCACAGGTGCTGCGTATCGGCAACCTG